>JBQTHT010000047.1:0-6281 GCA_052389595.1 Nitrospiraceae bacterium | reverse complement strand
AGCTTGGACGCCTCACTCAGGTGGGTAATCGTCTCTGGGAATCTCTTGAGACGATACAGTAACACTCCGAGATGCAGATGGCTTTCATAATAACTAGGATCAAGTTTCAAATTGAGCTGATAGGCTTCGATCGCCTTGTCAAACTCTTTACTTTCTTCGAGCATGAAACCCAAATAGTCTCGAATCTTAAGTTCCGCTGGTCGAGCCTCCAATATTGTTAGTAGTCGCTCGATGGCTTTGGGATAATCCTTGAGCTCACCATAGACGAGGCTCAAACGAAGTTGTGCGTCAAGATCCGAGGGGTCTTCTGCCAACATCGCTTCCAATTCTTTCAGGGCCTCCTGATATTCCTTCGAATGAATGGACAATCGGATTAAGTGCTGTCGTACTTCTCGGCTACGGGGATTCACGGTTTGAAGATAGCGTCGATACACGGCGCCAGCCTTTGTCGAGTCCTGTTGCGATTCATGCACCCCCGCTAGGGCCAGGTAGGCTGGTTCAAAGGATGAATTAAGCGCAATCGCGCGTTCGAACTGATTGACGGCTAGATCGTAGCGTTTGGTTTCCACACCGATGCGACCCAAATAATAGTGGCCAACGGGCGAATCGGGCCCCACTTTCACGCCTTGTTGCAATGCCTGCTCCGCCTCTTCTACTCTTTTGAGGTTCAACAGGATGAGACCTTTCGAAAAATACGACTCACTCTTGCTGGGATCCTGTTCGATCACTCGGTCGAGCAACGGCAGCGCCTTCTCCGCATGTCCTGTGCCCGCATAGACGCCGGCAATCTGCGTCAGCACTTGATTGTCTTGAGGTGTTCCGTCGGCCACTTCATCGGCATACCGGACGGCCATGGCTGAATCCCCCATCGTAAAATACAGTGCGGCTAAGCGACTCTTTAAAAACGATGAGGTAGGGTCAGTCCGAAGTGCGGCTTGATACTCATGTATGGCCCGCTCAATGTCTTGCCCAATCTCAGCCTGATAACCCAGCATGAAATGGTATGACGAGCGGGAGTCCGAGGTCGAAGCCACTCGAACAAGAGGCACAGATTCGTGAATTGGAGGAGGACTCTGCTCAGCGCGGGGAGTCGTCACACAGGCGGCGATGGTCAATGAGACAACGGCAGCCCCTAAGACCCGCACTAGAACGGCTCGTTCCAGGCCCACGGTGGAAAGCCAGGATGTTGTATTGCTGAGGCGTGTCACAAATGTGTGTAAACGTGACTGCTACGGGAGGTCGGCTTATTGAGCTGATTATAGCGAGCAGAAAACCGAGCGTCAAACGACTTCGCGATTCTCCAAATTTTCAAACTTCGCAAACCTATCATGGAAGAAGAGTTGACGATCCCCGATCGGCCCATTTCGGTGCTTGCGGACCAAGATATCCGCAATGCCCTTCTTCTCGGAATTTGAATCATAGACATCTTCGCGATAGATAAAGATCACGACATCCGCGTCCTGTTCAATCGCGCCGCTCTCTCGAAGGTCCGCCAGCATGGGAATGGGCGGCTTTCGACTTTCAACCGCTCGACTCAGTTGGGAAAGGGCCAGCACGGGGACATTCAGCTCCTTGGCCAACCCCTTCAAAGATCGTGAGATGTCGGAAATTTCTTGCTGCCGCGATTCCGCATCGCTCCGGCCTTGCATGAGCTGAAGATAATCCACAATCAGCAGATCGAGTCCCCGTTCTGCTTTGAGTCGTCTGGCTTTTCCGCGCATTTGTTGAACGGTCAAGGCTCCGCTGTCATCGATATAGATCGGCGCCTGTTCGAGTCGACCCGCCGCTTCCGCGAGTCGCCACCAATCCTCTTTTTGTAGTTTGCCGGTTCGTAGTGCATGCGAGTCTACACGGGCTTCTGAACTGAGCATGCGCAGGACCAGCTGAGGCTTCGACATTTCCAGGCTAAAGATGCCGACAACCGTACCGGCGTGGATGGCCGCATGCAGAGCCATGCTAAGAGCCAGGCTGGTTTTCCCCATACTGGGCCGTCCGGCAACGACGATAAGATCCGACGCCTGGAGGCCCGCCAAAAGATCGTCGAGATCATAGAATCCTGTGGGAACCCCCGTCACCCGCTCTTTCCGCTTAGACAGACGATCGACGAGGTCGAGACTTTCTTTAATAATCTGATTCAGTGGCGTAAAGGAACGACCCAGCTTGCCTTGTGCGAGACTGAACACCGAACGTTCGGCAAAATCAAGCAAATCATCGACCGGTGTATTCTCCTCATAGCCTCGCGTAATCACATCGGTCGACGTACTGATAAGATTACGCAGCAAGGCCTTGTCGCGGACAATTTTACAGTGGTATCGAATATTGGCTGCGCTCGGTACTACTTGAACCAGCTCTGCCAGATACGAAGCCCCACCCACTGCTTCAAGCTCGCCATTCGCCTTCATGCGTTCGGTTAAGGTGAGATGGTCGATCACTTCCCCGACATCCGACAATTCCAACATCGCGCGAAAGACCTTGCGGTGCGCTGTACGGTAGAAGTCTTCCTCCGTCAACAACTCCATGGCCTTGGCCACCGCAGCGTTATCGAGCAGGACAGCGCCTAAGACGCACTGCTCGGCCTCCACATTTTGCGGAGGAAGTTTGGGTTGGGTCAGGTCAACCGTCGCCATAGGAATGACCCTCTCACGCCCCGTGACGACCGTCATCTAAAACGACGGATAAGCGTCTCAATTTTTACTTTTCGACTTGGCAATTTCCGCATTGCCGGCTTGCGGCCATTCTGCGAGATGCGGCCATTGAGAATGTTGTCGATGATCACGACCTCATCTACAGCCGTATTGGGGGCGCCGACTACAATGACCGCCCTCGCTTGTTGAATACGGCCCTCGTCCACAGCGGCTCGGATGGCATCCGTACCTCGCCCGCGCAATTTCCCCTGGATGACGCGGCATCCAGCGTCCCGTACCAGTGTCGCAATCTCGAAGAGGCGTTTCGTATGACGTGTTGGGGCAGAGATCAGATAGTCGGCTCTGGTGAGAGACTGCTCCTCATCCAGAGTTTCTAAGGCGCGGAACAGCCGCTCCACATCAAAAGCAAACCCGGTCGAGGGCAACTCTCGGCCGAATCGACCGATCAAGTGGTTATAACGCCCTCCACCTCCCAACTCACAGCCGACTTCTTTCGCAAAGACATCGAAGATGACGCCATCGTAATAATCGAAGCCACGAAATTCGCCCAGATCGAGAAGAAGATATTCCTGCAGACCGGCAGACGCAAGCGACTGATAGACATCCGTCAGACGATCCAGCGCCGCATGCAACGCCGCATCGCGGCCAGCCAGTCTCCGGCCCTGTAAGAGAACTTCTTCGCGTCCATACAGCCCCGGCGCGTCGAGAATGGTTCGAGCCGAGTGTCGTGGAACTCGCTCGCTCATCAGAATTTCGTCGAGCTGGGGCAGATCTTTTCGTGCCGCCGCTTGCTCGGCCCGCTTGCGAGCGTGCTCCGACATGCCGGACCGGGACAGAAGCGCCTGAAAAAATCCCACATGGCCGACCGAAATCTTGAACTCCTTCAGACCTAGCCGTTTCAAGCATTGAATCATCAATGCGATGATCTCGCCATCACTGCCGACGTCATCGATCCCGATCAACTCGGCTCCAATTTGGAATATTTCCCGATCACGCCCTGCGTGCTCCGGTTCATAACGAAACACCGAGGTGCGATAGGCCAAGCGCAAGGGCAATTTCTCGTCTGTCAGTCCCATCGCCACCGTCCGCGCGATCTGCGCGGTGGCGTCCGGGCGAAGCAATAGAATTCGTCCGGTCGTGCGGTCGGCAAATTGATAGCATTTCTCGATGATCGCCTGTTCAAGCCCCGGCGCCAGGACGTCAAGATATTCAAAAGACGGAAGAATAATTTCTTCGTACCCCCATCGCCCCAGCTCAGCCATCAGCGCCTGTTCGAGCCGACGCACGCGGCGGGCCGTGCTCGGAAGAATCGTGGTCATGCCAATGGGAACCAGCGCACGTTCCTGGCGCAGTGCGATGGAAGGGCCGACTGAAGCTGGATTGCGGGGGAGGGAAGGCATGGTCGCCTAACGGCCTGCTACTGGCCCTGGGAGAGGTCTGCGACCTTCACCGAAAGAATATTCTGGCTCGACTTGATCTTTTCGATCACCGTATTCGGTAACGACGTGTCCGACCCGATAATCAGCAACGCATGCCCACCGCGTTCTTCCCGAGCGCACTGCATACGAGCAATGTTGATCTGATGATCACCTAACACCTGACCTACCGTCCCAATCACTCCCGGGCGATCGACGTTGAGGATCAGCAGCAGATGTCCTTCGGGCACGACCTCAACCTGGAATTTATCGATCTCAATAATGCGGGGATCTTTTCGATTGTGGAGGGTACCGGCCACTTGATGACTTTTCTTTCCTGCCTCCACTCTGACACGGATCACGCTGGTAAAATCACCCGCGTCGCTGCTCTTTACCTCTTTCACTTCAATCCCTCGCTCCTTGGCCACAAAGGGCGCATTCACGTAATTGACGGCGTCTTCGAGAATGGGGGTCAGTAAGCCTTTCAACACACCGATGGTCAACGGTGCGAGCGTTAAGGAAGACACATCTCCGTTATATTCCACGGTCACACGTTCCAACCCGCCTTCATACAACTGCGCTTGAAGCAAACCCACCTTTTCAGCCAGCGCCAAGTACGGACGCAAGCGCGGCAACAGCTCCGGCGGCACGGATGGGATATTGATCGCGCCACGAGCGATGCCTTTGGTGAAATAATCCACGATTTGCTCGGCAATCCCAACGGCAACATTTTCCTGAGCTTCCATCGTGGAGGCTCCGATGTGAGGCGTGCAGATGAAATTATCCAGGGAGAGCAACGGATGATCCGGTCGGACGGGCTCTTCGTCGAACACATCGAAGGTGGCGGCGGCTACTCGTTTTGTCTTCAACGCCTCATAGAGATCGCCCTCGTGGACGATCCCACCTCGCGCACAGTTGACGATCATGACGCCGGCTTTCATTTTTCCGATTGCTTGCGCATTGATGAGGGATTTTGTCTCAGCCGTCAGCGGGGTATGGACCGAGATAATATCGGCACGCCGAAATAGTTCGTCGAGATCCATCATCTGGATCCCCATTTTCTGCGCCCGCTCCTCGGCCAAATACGGATCGTAGGCGACCACCGTCATGCCGATACCTTGCGCTAATTTGGTGAGGTATCCGCCAATTTGCCCGACCCCCACGATCCCCAGAACCTTGTTGTAGAGCTCGACTCCCATGAACCGTTCCTTTTCCCATTTGCCGGCTTTCATCGAGGCAGTCGCCTGGGGGATGCGTCGGGTCATTGAGAGAATCATGGCCATCGTGTGTTCCGCCGTGGTGACCGTATTCCCGCCCGGGGTGTTCATCACGACGATTCCTCGACGGGTGGCAGCCTGCGTGTCGACATTGTCCAGGCCTGATCCGGCTCGACCCACGACCTTAAGCCGCTCGGCTGCCGCGATCACTTCGGCCGTCACTTTGGTCCCGGATCGCACGATCAATCCATCGCAATCCCTGATCTCCTTCAGCAATTCGTCCTTTGACAATTTGGTCTTTATCGCCACGGCAAACCCGGCCTTCTCAAGCAGCTCAATGCCTTGCTTCGATAGGCTGTCACTGACCAGAATCTTCATAGGGCGCTGATCACTTCCTAGGCCTTCGCCATCAATAACTCTTGCGCGCGAGCCACTCCACTCCCCAATTGGACCGGATGTCGCAATCCCATAAGAACCATCTCGATAGCCGCGACAGTGGTAATGACATCGAAGGTGTCCATATATCCCATATGAGAGACGCGGAAGATTTTCCCTTTCAAATGATCCTGGCCACCCGCTGCGGTAATGCCATATTGCACTCTCAAATTCTTGTATACGGCCTGGCCATCGACTCCTTCAGGTGTGGAAATAGCCGTCAGTGCATCACTGGGTGACTCTTTCGGAAACAAAGCAAGCCCCGCCGCGGTGATGCCTTCACGCATCGCTTGGGCAAGTACAGCATGGCGTGCGAAGACAGCCTCAAGCCCTTCGGCCTTGAGCATCCTCATCACTTCCTGCAGTCCAAAGATCAGAGACACCGCCGGCGTGTAAGCGGTTTGATTCTTGATCTGGGATTCGCGTTCCTTCTTGAAGTTAAAATAAAACGCCCCGTTCTTGGCTTTATCGGCCATGTGCCAGGCTTTCTCGCTCACGCTCACAAAAGCAAGGCCAGGCGGCAGCATCAACGCCTTCTGAGAACCGGTCACTACGACGTCGATACCCCA
>JBQTHT010000046.1:0-8868 GCA_052389595.1 Nitrospiraceae bacterium | reverse complement strand
TGGCCATCCCCTTGTCGCTGCTGATTTTCGTCAGGGCCGAGGTCAGCGTCGTCTTCCCATGGTCCACGTGCCCGATCGTCCCAATATTCACATGGGGCTTGCGCCGCTCAAATTTCGCCTTCGCCATACGTCTCTCCCTTTCTGAAAACACTGTAGATGACTGATCCGGTTGCCAAGAGCCGTCCTATCGGCTTCCGGTCTGGTCAAGCGTGGCATGGAGCCCACGACGCGGATCGAACGCGTGACCTCGTCCTTACCAAGGACGTGCTCTGCCAACTGAGCTACGTGGGCGCCTTCCTGAAGAAGTGATTGGTAATTAGTCATTGGTGACTGGGGCATGCAGGTCAGTAGCATCTAAATCACTCACTTACCGATCACGAATCACTCTTCCATCTTGGAGCGGGCGATGGGATTTGAACCCACGACAGCCAGCTTGGAAGGCTGGAACTCTACCACTGAGCTACGCCCGCCCTCTTTCCACCATCTCACTTGAGGTTTTATCCGTCGGCCATAAACCAGAGGCCGCCGGCACGAGCAAGCTTGGTTTGGTGGGCAGGCAAGGATTCGAACCTTGGAAGCCGATGGCAACAGATTTACAGTCTGCCCCCTTTGTCCACTTGGGTACCTGCCCGTCGAACCTCTAAAAACCTATGAACTCCAAAGCAATTGCAAGGGCAAGACATCCCCCTTCTCGTCACGAGAATGAGGAAAGCCTCTCCATGCACAGCGCCCCAGCGGATAATTTTGGCTGGATTGCTGAAGAAAATGAGATTGGCTTGGATTTGGAAACATCCGATTGTATTGACCGAATTGTTCGCTGTCAAGTGCTAATTCTGGCTAGAGGGAGATGTGCGGTCATAGCGGCGGCACGATCTAACAAGACCCGCCCAATTTGGGAACGAGACGATTTCCTTCCAGCACTCTCATGGATCGGGAAATAAGTTGCGGGTCTAGGTCGAGGGCTTCCTGCATGAGTTGCGCGATTTCCTGGGGAGAGAGGCGAAACTCAGGGGCAAGAAATCGTTTCCGAGCAACGGCCCGCTCGGTAGAGTCTTCCGGCTCATAATATCCGCGCAAGTCTGCGTCCCTATCGGCTTTCTTAAGTCTTTTCAGCCACCCCTCTGCAGTGGACCGTTGCGCATCACCCGGTCTTGTTCGACCCTTCAACTCTAGTTGAGTCCAGACGGTCCACCCGATAAAGACAGCCCAGGTTTCATTGAGCGCTTCCCAGGACTCTACCTCGCTCAAGAACCGTTCTTCCGTGTGATTCTTTCGCTGTGGAACCGGCGCAATGAGAACGTGCTGATACCGACATTGCTGCTGCAATCGAGCAAAGGCAATGAGCGAGTTGTCGTGTGTTGAGTTCACGAAGTCCATGTATGCGTGAAAGAGCTCATGATACAAGGTCTCAAGCTCCTTGTGCGTCATGCGATTCAGCGGTCGCAAGGTTCCGCCTGCCGCATTGAAGGAGAGCGTCCGATTCAACACCATTCGATGCTCGTCGGGATGATATTCCGCCGCGAATGACCGCAACTCATCGAACTCCATCCGAACGAAATCCGGCGGCATGCGATTCAAGAACGCTGTCGGTAACCCCAGGTCGGCAGCCTGCTTGAGGAGGTTCTGCCAAATACGGGTGTCGGATTGCGCAGGGGTCGAACTCGTCAGCTCAGTTCCAACTGAAAGAGCAGGGATCAGCAGGGACAAACAAGCGACCATTAGTACCAGAACTAGTACCAGAACCTGAGGTGAGGAACACATCATCTCGGCAGCCTGAGAAGCCAGGCAGGAGGTGTACGTGTGCGGAACATCCTTTTATGGTTCATTAGGTATTCTGACCATGTATACACCTAGTAGCGATCCCGGTCCCGTTCGGTTCCCCAATCCAGAGACCCCCCTTCCTCCACTAAAGCAAGGGTGTCGAAAAAGGAAGATGGCACATCATCGAGGAACCGCGAAGGCTTCGATAACAGCATGCCGCTTATTTTATCATACACGTTACTAGGGTAGGTGAGATAGAGATGGCGCTTCGCCCTGGTGACGGCGACGTAGAACAGCCGGCGCTCCTCCTCCAAGTCGTCCTCGGTTATAAAAGAATAGACGGAGGGGAATTTCCCATCGACCACCCAAATGACAAACACACATTGCCACTCCAACCCCTTGGCCGAGTGAATGGTCGAGAGGACCAGCCGTTCATCATCCCGATCGGGCGCTTCGACATCGACCGCGCTGCCATCCGGAGGCTCAAGCGCGAGATCCGACAGGAACGCCTCAACCTCCGGATACCGCTCCGCGATGGTATGCACATGATCCAGGTCGCGTGTCCGCTTGGGATAATCGTCGTACTGCTCCTTCAAAATCGGAAGATAGTATTCATAGATCTGATTCACCCTTTCGGCAGTCCCCAGATGGTCGGCGTCGGTTACGGACTCGAGCACGTTGGCCAGATCTTTAAGGCCCTTTCCCGATCGGCCTCTCCCTTCGCGAAGCACTCCGTACGGCTGACCGCTTTTCACAAACGCCGCCACGAGGTCCTGCGCTTTCTTCGGCCCCACCCCTTCGACCAGCATCAGAACCCGATGCCAACTGACGGCATCCAACGGATTTTCCACAACTCGAAGATGTGCGAGCAGATCTTTCACATGAGCGGTTTCGATGAACTTCACTCCCCCGCGCTTCACGAAGGGTAATCCTCGACGGGAGAGTTCAATTTCCAAATCGAACGAATGAAAGCTGGAACGAAACAGCACCGCCATCTCCGACAGCGGCACGCCTTCTTCGCGCAGCTCCAAGATTTTTTGTGCGATAAATCGTGATTGGGCATTCTCACCCGCCGCTTCGACCAAGGCCGGCAAGGGCCCATCCAGCTTTCGCGTAAAGAGATGCTTGGTATATTTTTCAGCCGCTGCCTGGATAACCTCGTTGGCCAGATTCAAAATCGGCTGGGTGCTCCGATAATTCTCTTCAAGTTTATACACCCGCCCGCCGGGAAAGAGTGTGGGAAAGTCCATGATGTTCCGGAATGTCGCCCCGCGGAATGCGTAGATGGATTGCGAATCATCTCCCACCACCATCACGTTGTCATGCGTCGCCGCCAGCTTTCGGATGACATCGGCCTGCAAGCGATTCGTATCCTGATACTCATCTACCAGAATATGCCGATAGCGCTCGGAAATAATTCTGCGCGCTCCCTCATCCTGATGAAGCAATTCGCGCAGCTTCACCAGGAGATCATCATAGTCCACAAGTTGCCGCTGCCGCTTTGCCGTGTGATAGGCCCGCTGGAGCTTGCCGAGATCTTCCAAGTGATCCGCGAAGTGCGGAAACTCCTCCAGCACCACGTCCTCCAGACCGCGTAGCGTGTTTTCACTTTTGCTATACAGTTCCGCGATCGTGCCTTTCCGTGGGAACCGCTTGTCCTTGTCGTTCATTCCCAATTGTGCCCGGACAAGCGCAATAAGATCTTCGGCGTCCCCTCGATCGAGAATCGTGAATCCAGGTTCCAGTCCGACGGAGCGCCCGTAGCGGCGGAGCAGCATGTTGGCTGCGGAGTGAAACGTTCCACCGGATATACGTTCGCTGCGCGCTCCGATGAGCGCGACGGCCCGCGCGATCATTTCTTGAGCCGCTTTCCGTGTAAAGGTGACCAAGAGAATGTGCGCAGGGTCAACCCCGATGTCGATCAGGTAGGCCACCCGATAGACCAGCGTCCGCGTTTTGCCGCTTCCTGCTCCGGCGATGACCAGAGCGGGACCATCGCCCGCGGTGACTGCAGCCAGTTGCTGCGGGTTGAGCGCTTGATCGTAGTTCAGCGACAACGTCCGAGGCGCAAGGTCCTCGTCTGTTCGCTTCAGGACATAGGGCTTCACATCGCGAGTCACGCGGGCTGGATCCTCCTGACATGAGTATGAGTGCCTTCTCTTAACATACTGCCTACCTCCTTTCAACGACTGGCCATGTGGACATCTCGTTCAGAATTGTGTCATCTACTTGGAGGACGGCGACACTCTTGTATATAATGCCGCCCGAGTGAGGAGGCGAGATGGCAACGGCGAACAATCCCTACGGCAACCAACTGCGAACCCTTGCCGAGCTGATGATGGCGGTCTGCGGCGAATCTGTCGCGATGCTCAAGCGAAAAGCGCCCGAACAGGCGATGAAGCTCAAACGCCAGGATGAGTGGGGGCTCTACCTGGAATTCTTGAAAATCCTGTTCAACCTCAGCGATCGTCTCTCGGCCCTACATATCCCCATCCAGGAGCAGCCGCAGTTCATGGATAATTTGGAAGACGCCGTCACCGACCAACTGAAGGCCGTCTTGGAACCGGCGTTCGGAGCGGGAACCGATCAGATGGAGATCGTGCTGACGGTCGGCAAGGCGGTAACGGAAAGCCGACAGACCTACGATCACTATCGGTTCCTCATCACGGAAGACGGTAAGACCAAGAACGAGATGTTCAAGGACTTCGGCGAACGAGTGGCAGAAAAGATGGGGGCTTCGGGTCACGCCGAAGTCGCGGCCGCGGCCGTCCTTTGCGTGAACGCCGTTGTGCCGTCGCTCGCGGCAATCATGGAGGGAAAGGCGCCTGAGCCGAAGTCAGCCGG
This sequence comes from Nitrospiraceae bacterium, assembly GCA_052389595.1. Classification (GTDB taxonomy): domain Bacteria; phylum Nitrospirota; class Nitrospiria; order Nitrospirales; family Nitrospiraceae; genus JBQTHT01. The sequence continues at coordinate 4,263 of JBQTHT010000046.1, read as the reverse complement.
CCCATTCGTTTCAGAGCCGAGCCAAATTTCTGCTGCACAGGGGCCAGGCGAAATGGCGGGCAGTGCTCCATCAGGCAATGAGATCAAGCTGGTGAGCGTGATGGCCAGTGTGAGTGGCGAAGAAGTTGAAACGCGATGGGGTCTGCATCCTCGATTCAAGCAGGATCTCAAGCCGGATGAGGCGCAAGAGTTGACCAAATTGATGAACCAAGTGGCCAAAATCTTAGGCGAGCGCTACGCGTCCGTGGCGTTTTCCGAGGAGTGGACCTCGTGGCATCGAGCAGGCCATGCATAGGTCCATCTGTAACAGATGCTAGTCTCAGCTCATGGTGTCTGGCTAGCAGTCCTTACCATCTAGGAGGTGAAGTGGACGACAACCTAATTCCTTCCCGACTTCGGAACCAGGTACCCCGAGGTCTGATGCGACTCCAGGAACTTGCCCATAACCTTTGGTGGAGCTGGAAGCCGGAAGCTAGACGGCTGTTCGAAATGATCGACCCTACGCTGTGGTATTTGACACATCACAATCCCGTCAAACTCTTGTCGGATGTGAAGCCCGAGCGGCTGGCGGCGCTCGCCGAAGATCCCAGCTTTGTGCGCCAGTATTCCGCCGTGCTGCGGTCATTCGATGAATATCTGATGGATAAGAAAACGTGGTTCGATGCACAGCATGCTGCTTCTGGAACGGCACGAATCGCCTATTTCTCAGCCGAGTTCGGACTGCATATCTCGATCCCCATTTATAGCGGCGGGCTGGGCATCCTCGCGGGGGATCATTGTAAGGAAGCCAGCGATCTTGGCATTCCCCTCGTGGGCATCGGTTTCATGTATCCCCAAGGCTACTTCAAACAGCGGATTACCGCCGAAGGTTGGCAGGAGGCTGCGTACGCGCCATTTACTCGAGACGAGTCGCCTATTCTCCAGGCAATCACTCCCTCCGGCGCTCCCTGTACGATTAGAGTGGAGATGGGCACTCGCATCGTGAATGCCATCGTCTGGAAGGTGCAGGTCGGGCGTGTGCCGCTCTATTTGATCGATACCGATGTCCCCGACAATAGCCCGGAGAATCGTGCGCTCTCGGCCCGTCTCTATGGGGGCGATCAGGAAATGCGCCTGTGTCAGGAAATTCTTCTCGGTATCGGCGGCATGCGGGTCTTGCAGGCACTCGGCCTCCCTCCGACCGTGTGTCACGCCAACGAAGGCCATTCGGCGTTTCTCACGTTGGAACGTATCAGAGAACTGGTGCAATCCGGCCGCTCCCATGCCGAAGCCTGCGACATCGTCCGTCACAGCACCGTGTTTACAACACACACACCTGTTCCCGCGGGGCACGATGTCTTTCCGCACCATCTGATGGATCGGTACTTTCAAGGATACTGGGAACAACTGGGGCTGTCGCGCGATGAATTTCTTCATCTGGGCGACACTCCGGATTCCAACGGCCACGGATTCAATATGACCGCGCTGGCGATGCGGATGGCCGGACATGTGAACGGTGTCAGTCGAGAACATGGCCGCGTGTCGCGAAGCATGTGGCAGCACCTGTGGCCCGGTCTGGCGACCGATCTTGTTCCCATCCGCAGCCTCACGAACGGCATTCATGCGCCGACGTGGATTTCGCCGGAACTGAACCAGCTCTATGGCAAGTATCTCGGACCTGATTGGGCCGATCGATGCGATGATCAAACTGTCTGGCAACGGGTTCTTGATATCCCGGACAGCGAGCTGTGGAACGTTCGTCAGACGATGAAACGCAAACTTATGGGGTTCATCAGGGAGCGAGCGCGGAACGGATGGATCCAGGGGAGTCTGTCGGGCTCGCAAGTACTGACGCGTGGCACGTTGCTCGATCCGGAAGCGCTGACCATCGGTTTCGCAAGACGGTTCGCGACCTATAAGCGCGCGACCTTGCTCTTCCGCGATCTCGAACGCTTAAAACATCTCTTGCAGAACCGGTGGCGCCCGATTCAGATTGTCTTTGCCGGGAAAGCTCACCCCGCCGACGAACCTGGGCGTTACTTCATTCACGAAGTCCTGAGCTTTTGCAACGACCACAAACTGGGGGGTCATGTAGCTTTCTTAGAAGACTATGATATGCACATGGCCAAATACTTAGTCCAAGGAGTGGACGTGTGGCTGAACACACCGCGCGCTCCATTGGAAGCCAGCGGAACAAGCGGACAAAAGGCCGCGCTCAACGGTGTGTTGAACTTGAGCGTCCTGGACGGTTGGTGGCAAGAAGGGTATAACGGCGCCAACGGCTGGGGGATCCAGCCCACTGTCGAGGTCCACGATGTGCAGGCTCAGGACAACCACGACGCCGATCAACTCTATCGCCTCCTCGAACAGGAGGTCATTCCGTTGTTCTACCAGCGTGACTTCGATGAGACCCCGCGCGGATGGCTCCAGATCGTCAAAGAAAGCATCCGGACCGTCGCGCCACGCTTCTGCACCAAGCGCATGGTCAAGGAATACATGGAACTCATGTACACCACTGCCGCGGCGCGCGCTCCGTCCTCGTGGTGATCGCCGCTTCTATGGCCAGAGCGCTTGCGTTGCTCGCGGCCCTTCAGCTTCAACTCCCCATGACCGCGGATGCTCATGCCGCATCTGGTTCGACGCTGATCGGTCGGTCATCCATCGAAAAAGATGCCATCGCTTCATATAAACATTCCGACTACGATCGCGTTCTCCAGCTTCTTCTCTCGCTTCCACCGGAACAGCCTCCCACCCGCGAGTTCCTGCGGATCGGATTTCTGAGTTATCTTCGCCTGGGTCGTCCTGATGAAGCCTTGAACCTGTACCCCCGGCTGGTGCCCTCCGGCCATGCTGATGACCCCGCCTTACTTCGTCCTCTGGCCCTCGGCATCATCACGTCGCGCGTTCGCGATTCTCAAGAGCATGTTCGGATTGCGGCCTACACGGCACTGGCAGAAGTGGCGAACCCCGAAACCGCCCCGGTTCTTGAAGATGGCCTGTTGGATTCCTCGGTGCTGGTTCGGGCGCGTGCGGCAGAAGCCATCGGCAAAGCCGGTCTCGGCGCCCGTTCCAGAGCGCTCAAGCGAGCGATGCGCGATGACGCTCCGGCAGTCCGGATTGCCGCCATCAACGCGCTGGCGGATGCCAAGGTCCACGACATCACGGATCAGCTCGTTCGCATCGCGCGGGTGGAAGAAGGACCGGAATCGATCTTTGCCCTGGCCGGCCTGGTGAAACTCGGAAAGAGCGATGCGCTCATCGACATCATGAATGCGGCCACGCTGCCGGATCCGGAAATCCGCATGGCTGCGTTAGGAGCGCTCGGCCGCTTGAAACGTCCCTCGAGCCTTCGCGTGCTCAGTCAAGCCGTGTACGACCCCGCGCCAGGGGTGCGAGCATTCGCGGCAGGCGCGCTCGGAGAATTTAAAAGCCCTGAGGGAGTCGCGCCACTCACCCATGCGCTCGACGATGAACACGCGCGGGTCCGGAGTATCGCCGCCGCGAGCTTGGGGCGCCTAGGATTACCTGACACCAGGGCATTGATCCAGCCACTCACCCGCGATCCACACGACTTAGTTCGAGCCGGCGCGGTGGAGGGGCTTTTGCGATTGGGCGACGGATCGGCCATCTTAGTCGCCGCGGATCTCGCCAAACATCCGGACCCAACGGTGCGTGGAGCCGCTGCTCAGTCGCTGGCAGCCGCATCGCACGACAAGGCGCTGCCGGTGCTTGAAGCGTTGCTCCAGGACCAGCAACCGCTTCCTCGTCTGATGGCAGCGAAGGCGTTGGGGAAATACGCCTTTTCGAATGTGGCAGCCGCCCTGAAGAAGGGCTTGCAAGATTCCGATCCTGCTGTCAGGATCGCGGCAGCAGGCAGCTTGCTCCAAAGTTTACCGCACAACACATCATCACGTGGCGCTCGTTAACCCGGAAGGTTGTGCATGATGAAGTTCCTTGGCATTCTTGTAGTACTGGCCGGCGCATTCGTTCTAGGGTATTGGGCCGGACAACGTCCGGTCGGCACGCTTCAGCAGACGGTCACAGAGATGTCGCGGAGCGTGATGGAGACGACTCGAGGAATCGAGCGGGATTTTCGTCGGCGAAAAGGTTTGGTCGACGCCAAGGCGCGAGTGGTCCAAGCAAAAGCGGAACTCTTCGACAAGAACGCGGGGGATGCTGCGAAGGAGTTGGCGGAAGCGGTCGATTCCCTGGAAAACACGACCAAGGCCGCCTCGCAGGATCCGACATCCCAGATCAAGGACCTCACAGCCAAAATCCGAGAGT
>JBQTHT010000045.1:0-23436 GCA_052389595.1 Nitrospiraceae bacterium | reverse complement strand
TCCTGTTCTTTCAAATCTTAAACCAAAAAACCCTCCTGTTTGTCGGTTTTTTGTTATCTTTGTTTAAAAAATGGGGGAGGTTTTTTTCAATCCGCCCCCCTGACGGTATCCGGTTCAAGAATAGTTGGTTATCTGCCGGCGTCCTTCCTCAAAATCTTCGCTTTATCGATCTTCTCCCACGTGAATTCGGGTTCGTTGCGGCCGAAGTGTCCATAGGCGGCGGTCTTCTTGAAGATCGGCCGGCGCAGTTTCAAGTGGTCGATGATCCCGCGCGGCGTCAATGGGAAATGTTTGCGTACTAACTTGTCCAGGCTTTCGACCGAGACATGTTCCGTATTCTTCGTATCGACCAGGATCGAAACAGGATCTGCGACTCCAATGGCATAGGCCAACTGCACCTCACATTTGTCGGCCAGGCCAGCCGCCACGATGTTCTTCGCGATATAGCGCGCCATGTATGACGCCGAACGATCGACCTTTGTGGGATCCTTCCCTGAGAAGGCGCCGCCCCCGTGACTGCCATGACCTCCATAGGTGTCCACGATGATCTTGCGCCCCGTGAGGCCCGTGTCGCCCATCGGCCCGCCCACGACGAACCGGCCGGTCGGGTTGATGTAGTGTTTCACACTCGTTGGGTCATACAGTCCCTTGGGCATGACCGGTCTGATGACATGTTGGAGGAGATCCTTTTCGATCTGCTTGTTGGAAACATCGGGGCTATGCTGAGTAGACACCACGATCGTGTCGATGCGGACCGGTTTTCCATTGCGGTACTCGACTGTCACCTGGGACTTGCCGTCCGGGCGAACCCAGGGCAGCACTTTCCTTTTTCTCACATCGGCCAGTCGACGCGTGAGACGATGGGCCAGGACGATGGGCATGGGCATCAGTTCGTCAGTCTCATTGGTGGCATAGCCGAACATGAGGCCTTGATCACCCGCGCCGCCGGAATCGACGCCCATGGCGATATCACAGGACTGTTGATGGATGGCGGTCAGGACGGAGCAGGTATGGTGATCGAATCCCCAGGAGGCATCGGTGTAACCGACGTCCTTGATCACTTGCCGGATGATGTCGGGAATTTCGACATAAGCCTTCGTGGAGATTTCGCCCGCGACGAAAGCAATGCCGGTGGTAAGGATGGTCTCACAGGCCACCCGACAGTGCTTGTCCTGCGCGATGATGGCATCCAAAATACCGTCCGAAATCTGATCCGCGATTTTATCGGGATGTCCTTCAGTCACCGACTCCGACGTAAACAGATAATTGTTTCTCATGGCTCCCCCTGGAATTAGGTGATCGAACGACCTACTCTGATTCTGCTGCAATCTGCGCGAAACTTCCGGTCATAGTAACCAGAAAGCCCCGCTTTGTCCATTACCCATAAGTAGAGGGCTGGTGTCACGCCCGAGGTGATGCCTTGCTTGACAGGTCTTCAAAGCCGCTTGTAAGATAACGTGATTTTCAACAAAGCCAGGCTTAAACCCCCGTCCCATGGCTCGTCTGTTGTGTATCCGGCTTCGAATCATCGATGTTGGAAATTCTGCGGACAGGATGTCAATTTTTGATTAGAATCGGACGACTCACCCCAGCATGATTCACCATAGGAATTGGTCCGTATGAACGGGAAGCCGGAAGCCATCTCCGAGCAGGAGACAGTTCGCCCCTCGACGCCTGGCCTAGGTTGGGAGGAGTTTTCCCGCGAGGTCATAGAGTTTTTCGCCTCTATTAAATTGGCGATGTTCCTGTTCATCGCCTTGGCCATGACCGCCACCATCGGGACCGTGATCCAGCAGGGCGAACGTCCCGAGGTCTATGTCCAAGAGTACGGGGAGGAGGCGTATCGCTGGTTCGTTCGACTGGGATTTACGGATGTCTATCACACGTGGTGGTTCACGAGCCTCCTCGGATTGCTCTGCGTCAACTCGCTCGTGTGCTTCTATAAACGCTTTCCCGCTGTCTGGCGCTCGATGCAACAGGATAAGGTCAACATCGCCCTGCCTTTTATTCACAATATGAAGCAAAGGGCGGAGATCCCCGTTGCAGCATCCAAGGAAGCAGCCGCCCAAGGGGTAGTCCAGATGCTGGCGGAGAAAGGGTACCGGGTCTTGGCGAAGAACGAACCCGGGGAAGTCACCGTGTATGCCACGAAGGGCGTGATGGGACGGGTCGGGGCTCACATGGCCCATCTAAGCGCCACGGTCATCGTGGTTGGCGGGTTGATCGGCAGCTTTTATGGATTCCAAGAATTCGGCGTCTGTTTAGAAGGGCAGACCTACCACATTCCACGAGGGAATTTTGATTTGAAAGTCGATAAGTTCTGGATCGATTATCACGACAATGGATCCGTGAAGTCGTATAACAGCACCTTGACCGTGATCGATCAGGGCAAGCCGGCGACTACGAAAACCATTACCGTGAACGACCCGCTGGTTTACAAAGGCATCTGGTTCTATCAGTCCAGTTACGGCGATGCATGGGACCGGATCGAGGTGGCGCGGATCAACATTAAAGATAAACGGACGGAGAAGGTGGTCAAGACCATAGATTTGGAATGGCAAAAGGAGCAGACGATTGCGGATCTCAATCTCAAATTATCTATGACGGATTTTGTCGCCGATTTTGCGTTTAATTCGGCTGAAAAGAAGGTGTTCTCCAAGACTGTCGAACATGCCAATCCGGCGATCCGGCTCGCGATCACCGAGCGCGCTATGCAAGCGACACCCTGGATCTTTTACCATTATCCTGATTTATTCGAGATCAAGGACTCCCGGTATCAGTTTGAGTTGGTCGGGTATCAGTCGAAGAAGTTCACCGGGCTGCAGATTGCAAAAAATCCGGGAATCAACATCGTCTGGATCGGCTCCACCATGATCGTCGTCGGCATTACATTGTCTTCTTTTATCTATCATCGCCGCCTATGGGCGAAGGTCATTTCCGAGCCGTCCGGGGTGACGGTCCACATCGGGGGTACCACGCACAAGAGCCTGATCGATTTTCAAAAGGAGTTTAAGAAGCTCACGCAACGTATTCAGTCGATCAATGCATGAATAGGCAAGAGGGGCGAGGCTAGCAGCGAGGGGTCGAAGAAGAGGAGCTTCTCCTCTGGCCGCTTGTCCCGCGCCTCTCGCCGATAACGGAGGGAAGTATGTTCCGCTCACTCTTTCTGTTTGACATGACCTTCTGGCTCTACCTCGCCGCGCTCACGCTCTATATTGCCTACGTGTTCGCGCGGCGTCCGGCGATGCAACTCGCGCCCGCCGGCTATCCAACGGATGGCTTCGACGAGCGAGACGGACCGTGGGCCACGCAGCTGGGACAAGTGGCGACCCTCGTCACGGTGTTCGGGTGGATAGTCAACAGTCTGGCACTCGGCACACGCGCGTTCGAGCGGTTGGAACATTCCGGGACCTTCGCGCCCTGGTCCAACCAATTCGAGGCCATGGCCTATGTGTCTTGGGCCATCATTCTTGGGTATGTGTTGTTGGAGTTGCGTTACAAGATTAAAGCGATCGGCGCGTTCGTGGTCGGAATCGGGTTCATCGCCATGGGAGCAGCCTCGCTCTTGCCGTATCGGTACCAGACAGCCGAACCGCTCGTACCGGCCTTGAACAGTTATTGGATCTATATTCATGTCTCTGTCACACTCACCAGCTATGCGGCCTTTGCCATGGCGGGTGGCTTGGGGCTTATGTACCTACTGAAAGAGCGCGCCGAACGGCGAGGCAGTCGTTCCCGGGTCTTCGAGAGTTTCCCTGATCTGGAGACGATCGATGAGCTGGGGTACAAGGCGATCATGATCGGCTTCCCTCTGCTTGCGTTCGGGGTCATTCTTGGCGCTATGTGGGCTAATTATGCTTGGGGTGGCTATTGGAGCTGGGATCCGAAGGAGACCTGGTCGTTGATCGTATGGCTCATCTACGGCGCCTACATTCATGCCCGGATGACCAGAGGCTGGGAAGGCCATCGCGCCGCGATTTATGCCATCTTCGGATTTCTTATGGTCATCTTCTGTTTCTGGGGGGTGAATTTTCTATTGTCTGGTCTGCACGCATACGCTTAACCCTTGGAAGGAATTTTGAGTGCTGAATGATGAATTAAATTGAAAGGCCCCCCTGAATTCCTAATTCAACATCCTATTCGGAATTCACCATTTATGTCCGAACCAGCCGTCATCGAACCTGTCCGGCAAACGCAACGCCCCTCCGGGTCGCGCCGGATTGCCATCATGGTGATGGCCATGGGAATTCTTGCCTTGGCGTTTGGTATGGTGTGGATGCAGAGCGCCAAGTATGAGCCTCTCACAGTCGGCAAAGTGGCGCCGGATTTCAAGTTGCCGGATTTGAATGACAAAGATCTGCGACTGTCAGACTTCCGGGGGAAGGTGGTGTTTCTCAATTTTTGGGCCACTTGGTGCAAGCCTTGCCGCGAAGAGATGCCGTCCATGGAGATTCTGTACAAGAATTTCGAAAAGGACGGGCTCGTCATCCTAGCGGTGAGCATTGATCGGGTGACCACGAAGAAAGACATCCCGCCGTTCGTCAAAAACCTGAACCTGACTTTCCCGGTCCTGGTCGATTCCTGGGGCCAGACAGACAAGCGTTACAAGCTGATGGGCGTTCCCGAGACCTACATCATCGATCAGCAGGGCGTTCTGCGCGAGAAAGTGATCGGCCCTCGCGACTGGACCCGATTGGATAATCTCCAGGTGGTCAGTGCCTTGCTCAAAAGCGGCGCCAAATCCGCGCGCGTTCTTCCTCAGCCTGGACCGTCGCCACTGTAAAACGTCGTCACATGAAACTGGAGTGGGGATTCCTCAGCCTGCTCGTGGCGGTGCTCATGGGGAGCGCCGGGTGCGAACCAGGTTCTTCGCCGTCTGCCGAACCTGTGGCGGCCCCGAACTGGGTAGCGCAAAGAAGAGTGCTCAAACTGGGGGATGAGGCGCCGGCATTTCAACTGCGGGACCTCGACGGGGTGATTATCTCGCTCGATCAGCTTCGCGGGCGGGTGGTGCTGGTTAACTTCTGGGCGACGTGGTGTGGGCCCTGCAAGGTGGAGATGCCGGCTATGGAAACACTCTACCGTTCCTTCAGGCGGCAGGATTTTGAAATTTTGGCAGTCTCTACGGATGCGCAGGGTGCGGCGGTGACCCGTCCGTTTCAGCAGGAGATGGGGTTTACCTTTCCCATTTTACATGATGCCGATTTTCGCATAGGGCTCACGTATGGCGCGCGAACGTTGCCGATGACATTTTTGATTGATCGCCGCGGTATAATCAGGCATCGTATCTTCGGCGCTCGTGATTGGCAGAGCCCGGACGCGCTGCATCTTATCCAATCCATGATCAACGTTCTCGAGCCATGTCGCAGTCGATTCAGCACATTTCCCTCTTTGCCGCGTTCACGGCGGGACTGTTGTCGTTCGTGTCCCCCTGTGTCCTTCCTTTGGTCCCGTCGTACATTTCCTACATCACCGGATTGTCGGTTGAGCAACTGATGGACGCGAGTGAGCGGGACCGGTTCAGAAAAGCGATTATTTTTAACTCACTGATCTTCATTGCTGGGTTTTCTACCGTCTTTGTGGCATTCGGAGCCTCCGCGACGCTGGTCGGCCAGGCGCTCATCACGTATCAAGAGCATATTCGTCGAATCGGCGGCCTGCTGGTCATTGTGTTTGGGTTGTATTTGCTGGGCGTGCTCAATCTGAACTTTCTTCAAACGGAAAGACGCTTTCAATTTCGGAACCGGCCTGCGGGCTATCTCGGTTCCTTTCTAATCGGGGTGGCGTTTGCGGCCGGCTGGACACCCTGTGTCGGACCGGTGCTGGGAACCATTCTGCTGTATGCCAGCACGACAGACGCACTGACGGATGGCGTGACCCTTTTGACATTCTATTCGCTGGGTCTGGGACTGCCGTTATTCCTGACCGCACTTGGAATAGATCGCTTTTTGGCATACTTCAAGGAAGTCCGAGCGTATCTGTGGGGCGTGTCTAAAGTCAGCGGTGTTCTGCTTGTCGTGGTGGGAGCGATGATTTATGCCAATTCTCTCACCATCATTACGAGTTTTTTGGAACGCTATGGCATCGGCTGGTACCTTGGGCAGTAATGCAGAAGGCGTTATTGCCAGTTTAGAGTTCTGAGTTCTGAGTTTGAGTTAGAGTTAGAAGATTTTAGGCTCCCGACTCAGTGCTCCAGACTCCCAACTCAGAACTCAGAACTCAGAACTGAGAACTGACTCTCTCCCTATGCCTTCCTTGCCTGCATTCCCAGATGTGAAGTCCTACGATGCCCTTGTCGTAGGGATGGGACCGGCAGGCTCTACTGCAGCCTATGAATTGAGTCGAGCCGGGTTGGCGGTACTTGCCTTCGACAAGCAAGCGCATCCTCGTTACAAGGTCTGCGGCGGCGGGTTGTCCGTCCGCATCGACCGTATTTTGGAATCGGACTTTCGATCGGTGGTTGAGCATACGATTTATGGCGTGCAGTTCACCTATCGCGGCGAAGAGCCCTTTCTGATCGAATCCTCCAATCCCATCGCATACATGGTGATGAGAGATCGGTTCGACCATCTGCTGGTTGAAAAGGCTCGACGCGCCGGAACCGAGATCCACGAGGATGAACGGGCGCTCACGTTTTGCGAGGTTCCCGACGGCATCGAAGTGCGCACTGATAAGGGATCCTATAAGGCCAAGGTGCTGATCGGGGCGGATGGCGCCAACAGCGTCGTGGCGCAGCAATTGTTTCCGGAGCGCCGTGCGCGTCGCATGCCGACACTGGAGAGCGAGATCGCCTTGGGTCAAGCTCCGTTATATCCGGGGCAGGGCAAAATCCTCATCGATCTCGGAGCAACAGACAGAGGCTACGCATGGGTCTTTCCGAAGAACGAACGACTTTCCATCGGGGTGGCTGAATTTCGAGGAAAAACGGCGAGCCCGAAGAAGATTTTTGAGCGATTCGTACGCGATGAAAAGGGATTGTCCAAGTTGCATGTGCCCGCGCCTGCGGGACATCCGTTGCCGTTGTTCAGCGGGCGCATTGACGCTCGATTGGACCGGGAGTCCGCTGGTCTTGTGCGGGGCCGAGCGCTTCTGGTCGGCGATGCCGGCCATTTGGTCGATCCGCTTTTCGGAGAAGGCATTTACTATGCAGTTCGCTCGGGACAGATGGCGGCGACAACGGTGCTCGGAAGCCTGCACGACCAACAGCGGCCCCTGCTTGATTACGAGCTTGCAGTGAAGCGAGAGCTCTATCCTGAGTTTCGGATCGCCTCCCGCATGGCGAGAATCGTCTATTCGTTTCCACGCTTGTGCCACAGTCTTATGCACCGGTATGAGGAAGTCATCAAGCTGTATTACGATGTGCTCGGGGGGCGGGAAACCTATCAAAGCTTTTTCCATCAAGCGAAGGGTTTGATCAAGTCTTCATTCCGTGAGTTGCTCCGTGAAGCCCTGCCCTTTCGTTAACTGAAGACAGCGATCAGCTGTCAGCAGTCAGCCTTCAGCTCAGATGGCTGGCGTAGAAGAAGGGATGCCTCTGAAGGAGCTTCTGCGAGCTGATAGCTGACGGCTGAATGCTGATAGCGACTAGCGTTTCAACACCAGGCGCCGATCCGGCAGGGGATGAACGACGCCGGCGCCAGGGAATTGACGCCAGGAACCCGAAGTGAGGCTGCAGGAACATCTGCGGAAACGGGTGAACCTGGCAGACTGGGAACCTCGGTGAGACGCACAGACTTAGCCGTGTCTGGGCCGTTCGAAGCAGGGCTACGTTCTGATCGCGCCACCAGAGTTTTCGGTTGGGCTCCGCCGATCGTTGCCAACAATCGTTGCCCCTCGGACTCGTATTTGTTTCCCGGATATTTGTCCGCGAGCAGCACCAGTTTTTCGCTGGCCCAGTAGTTAGCGCCCAGTTCATTATAACTCTGGGCCAATAAGTACAATGAGTAGTGGGCTAAAATTTTGTCCGGGTATTACATCAACATAAAATCGAAGCGGTGCGCGGCCGCCAGGTACGATTCTCGCCGGTAGTAGAACTGTCCGACAAATAGATGAGTCTGCGCCAGCCAATCGTGGCACTCCTGAATTTTTTCGATTGCCTGAGGGTCATACCGGCTGCCGGGGTACTCATTCCGGAGTTTTCCAAACGCCGCGATGGCTTTATGAATCGGATCGGGGTCGCGATCGATGGACTTGGCCATCTTCACATGGCTTTCTCCTAGCCGAAATTGGGCATAGGGAGCAAGGATGTGAGCTCGATGCAGATCGAGAAAGTGCTGGTACTCGATTATCGCTTCCGCATACTCTTCCTTTTCGAAGAAGGCTTCCCCCCGTTTGATGATCACGTTCGGATCGAAGTTTTTTTCGATGGTATCGCCGAGAAAGATCTGTTCGTCCGTTCCGCTGATGGCCTTCCCGCTGGTATTTGACGGTTTCGGCGTGCTGGAGCATCCAGTCATGCTGAACAACACCAGTCCACCGCCGACGAGGGCTACGCTTATCCAGGAAGTTTTTCGATTCATAGTCACGGGTTGTAAAAATACCTATCCATTTGTGTTCTCGATGATTTTTCTATCAGAGAGTCGTCGAAAAAGCAACGGAAATGGTCTTGCGGTTGACCCCTCCTTCAGCGAGACCTATAATCTCGCCGGCATTGACACGATTCCAGTTCCCGCGTTCCAAGGAGTGTCGTGAAACAAAGCAGAATTGTCGGCACGGGCTCCTATGTGCCTGATCGGATAGTCGGCAACGACGAGGTTGCTCACCATCTGGGTCTTCATTCATCAGAGCAGGTGTATCGGTTGACGGGAATTCACACACGCCACTGGGCGCATGATGATCAGGCTTCATCCGATCTAGCCGTGAAAGCCGCGACGGAGGCCTTCCGGGCGGCTGGGATCTCGGCTTCGGAAGTCGAGGCGATCATTGTCTCAACGACCTCTCCGGATATGCTGTTTCCGTCGACCGCCTGTGTCGTTCAACAGGCGCTTGGAGCCAAACCTGTGGCATCGTTCGATGTCGCAGCGTCTTGTTCAGGGTTTTTATACGGGTTGTCGATGGCGGATGCCATGATTCGGAGTGGACAGGTCCGCTGTTGCGTCGTCATCGCGGCGGAGGTCAAGTCGCGATGGCTCGATCGAACCGATCATGGCACAGCTATGATCTTCGGGGATGGAGCGGGTGCTGCGGTGTTGGTGAGCGAGCCTGCGACAGGTCAGTATTCGAGCGGGATTCTCGGCATCCGTCTTTACGCTGATGGCTCCGGACATGAGCTCATCCGGGTGCCCGCCGGTGGATCTCGAACCCCGAGTAGCTCCGGGACCATTCACGCCGGACAACACCGGCTCCAGATGCAGGGGGCTCCGCTTTTTCGCCATGCCATTCGCCGATTGGAGCGGGCGATCCTAGAGCTCATGAAAGAGTTTGGAGTCACGATGAAGGACTTGAAACAAGTCATTGTGCACCAGGCTAACGGTCGGATCTTGAGTCAGCTTTGCCGGCGATTGGCTATCCCTGCGGACGCCATGTGTTCGGTGATCGAACAGTATGGCAATGCTTCATCGGCATCGCTCCCCATCGCGTTGGACCATGCGGTTCGGAATCAGCGCTTTGCATCCGGTGATCTCGTCTTGTTGGGCACATTCGGAGGAGGGCTTACGTGGGCCACAGGATTGGTGCGCTGGTAGAGCGTGAACCATCACACGGCTGTCATATGGAGGCGAGTGTGAGGCCAGGAGGACACCTTCCCATCAGAAAGGACGTGCATGTTTGGCCTAATCCCGCGCGAAGAAGCATTCTTTGAGTTATTCAAGAATGCCGCTCATAACATGATCGAAGGCAGTCGTTTGCTCAAGGATATGATGGAAGACTTTCACGATCCCGTGGACAAAGCTCGGCGGATCAAGGATATCGAACATATCGGAGACGGGATCACGCATGACATCGCCTTCAGATTGAATCTAACGTTCATTACACCGATCGATCGGGAAGACATTCACGACTTAGCGAGCGCCCTCGATGATATTTTGGATGTGGTCGAGGCCATCGCCGATCGCTTTGTACTGTACAAAGTCGCGAGCCCGACCGAGCCTGCGCTCAAATTGTCCAATATTCTTTATCAGGCGTGCGTTGCGGTGGGACATGGAGTCGATTTGTTAGGGAAGCCTCATCGAGACGTGAAGGAATGCAGCGTCCTCGTCAACAGCTTTGAAAATGAGGCGGACCGAGTTTCACGCGATGCCATCTCACTCTTGTTTGAGAAGGAGGCCGACCCCATCACGGTGATGAAGTGGAAAGAAATCTACGAAAACTTCGAAACGGGAACCGATCGATGTGAAGATGTGTCCAATATTTTAGAACGCATAGCCTTGAAGCACACGTGATGCGCGCTTCCATCGTCAACCCTCAGGTGACATCTAACTCCTGATCACTCGGTCTACCCCTAACAAAGGCGCGTATGTTTGAAATGAGCGGAATGCTGCTGCTGGTTGTGCTCCTCGCGCTCTTGTTCGATTTTTCGAATGGATGGCACGATAGCGCGAATGCGATCGCCACGGTTGTGTCCACACGGGTCGTGAGTCCTCTCGTCGCCGTCATCGCGGCTGGAATTCTCAATGTGGCCGGGGCGTTTATGTCGACGGCGGTGGCGAAAATGGTCGGGTCGGGAATCGTCGATCCAGGCGCGGTGACTCAGCATACGGTCGCCGCAGCTTTGACAGGCGCCATCCTGTGGAATCTCTTCACGCTCTTGCTGGGGCTTCCCTCCAGTTCCTCGCATGCGCTCATCGGAGGACTGGTGGGCGCTTCCGTCACCCACGGTGGTTGGGAGACCGTGAAACTGTCCGGCCTCCGATCAGTGCTGGAAGCGATGGTGGTATCCCCCTTCTTCGGCTTCGCCATGGGACTCGGGCTCATGATCCTGATCAGTTGGGCATTCTTTCGGGTTTCACGCGGCATCGCGACGCGTGCGTTCGCTAGACTGCAACTTGTGTCGGCGAGCTTTATGGCATTCAGCCACGGGGCGAATGATGCGCAGAAAGCCATGGGCATCATCACCCTCGCATTACTGTCAGCCGGACAGATCCCGAATGCTGAGGTCCCGACCTGGGTGATTGGATCGTGCGCCGTTGCGATGGGACTCGGAACGGCGGTGGGAGGGTGGAAGATTGTCCGAACCCTCGGGATGCGAATCGTCAAACTAGAGCCGGTGCACGGCTTCGCGGCGGAGACGGGGGCCGCCGCAGTTCTGCTCGTGACCGCTCATATCGGTTTACCTGTCAGCACGACGCACACGATCACGTCATCCGTCATGGGGGTGGGAGCCATCAAGCGACTGTCGGCGGTTCGGTGGGGTGTGACGACGAGGATCGTATCTGCCTGGATCTTTACGCTCCCGGGGGCGGCAGTTCTCTCGGCGCTCCTTTATTTCGTGATAGCCAGGCTGGAGTGATCGGCCGAAGCAATCATGGTTCCGGCCGGAACTCTGACCACGAACCGGCTGCCGATCGGATGATTTCCCTCCACCCAGACCCGTCCACCATGTCCCTCGACAATATGCTTCACAATGGCAAGCCCCAGGCCAGTCCCCCCCAGTTCTCGCGACCGCGCCTTGTCCACCCGGTAGAACCGTTCAAACACTCGCGGTCGATCCGGCTCAGGAATTCCGATACCGGTATCGGTGACGCTCAACTCTACGGTGCCGAAGGGCGGCGGGTCTGTTCGGGGCCCATTCAGATGGTGGGCTGCGACCGTGATGGTTCCTTGTTCCGGCGTATATTTGACGGCGTTGTCGAGCAGATTGGTTATCACCTGGACCAACCGGTCTTCATCTCCTACGACAGGGGGAAGATCGTCCGGAAGATACACGTGTAAGGTATGCCCTTTCTTGTCCGCCAGCGGTTTCATCAACGCGACAGTCCGTTCGATCAACGAGCCGAGTCGAACAGGCTGGTGTTTGAAAGAGACTTGGCCGGATTCGATTTGAGAGAGTTGGAGTAGGTCTTCGAGAATCAAATTCAGGCGATCGCTTTGCTTCAGAATGATGTCCAAGAAGCGGGTCGCTGTTTGCGGATCGTCTTTCCCGCCATCGATGAGGGCTTCGACGTATCCCTTGATGGAGGTCAGCGGCGTCCGTAGTTCATGAGAGACGTTGGCGACGAAGTCCTTCCGCACGTTTTCGAGCCTTCGGACAGCGGTAATATCATGGAACACCAGCACAACGCAGGCCTCATTGTCTTGCCGGCCTCCGGCGATGGAAGCTTCGACCCGAAACCGACGGCCCGCCGCCGTGAGCTCACCACCTTGCCGGGCGCGACCATCCAATGCGTGAGCCGTCAGTTCGTTCAACTCATGATGCCGAATCACTTCCCAGTGAGACCGTCCCCGGGCGTCTCCGGCTTTGACGCTGAACATCCGCTCGAGCGCAGGGTTTACTTGCAGGACGATCCCTCGGCAATCCAACACCATCACGCCTTCCGCCATGGACACCAGCACGGCGAGGAGTTGGGCGCGCTCTTCGGAGACTTGATGCATCTTGGCTTCGAGCTGGGTGGTCATGTCGTTGAGGGCCATCGCGAGGACGCCGACTTCGTCTTTCGATGTCACGGGAATTCGCTTGCTGGTCGAACCGGTCGCAAGATCGCGCGCCATGACAGCCATTTCAGACAGCGATGTGGTGAGACCCCGCGCGATGACAACACTCAAGAGGAAAGAGGCGAGAAAGGCGACTCCTAATGCAATGGCGAGACTTCGTTCCACTGTGAGGATCTGAGACTCTAATTTCGTCAGAGGCAAGGCCAGACGGACCACGACCCGATGGCCGACCTTGGTCTCGGCAGGAATCACGCGCAAGGCAACATACAACATGCGGTAACCGGTTGTCTCGCTTACGCGCATGTCTGTTCCCTGTCCTGAGGACCAGGCCTGCAGGACTTCGGGGCGGGTGCCATGATTGTCCAGCTTTCCCAGCGCACGGTCGTCCGTCGCGCTATCGGCGAGAACCGTGCCGTCTGGTCCGATGAGCGTCACGCGAGCAAGGGCGCGCTGGCCGATTTCCCGGGCGAGAGCTTGAAGAGACGGGTCAGGGGTGAGGCGATCAAATTTTTGGAGCAGCGGTTCAAATGTGATCGCCGCGAGACCGGTTCTCGCCTCGAGCGCTTCCGTGAGGCGAGCAAGTTCGATGGATTCAATGGAACGAACGGAAAGCCACCAGGCGACGGCCAACCCCACGGTCATGGCGCAGAGGGTGCCCAGGGCGACTTTCCATCGGATGGAGAGGGTCATGGAGAAGCGTCTTCGGCTTTCAGCTTATAGCCGAGGGATTTCACGGAGATGATCGCTTCGTTCAGGGTCGGGATCTTTTGTTTCACTCGGCGGATGTGGACATCTACCGTCCGCGTGGTTCCGTAATAGTCGTATCCCCAGACGGCATTGAGAAGGACGTCGCGAGTCAGGACGCGGCCTGGATTGCGAAGAAGATGCTCCAGCAACCCGAATTCCTTCGCAGTCAGCGACACCTGGCGGCTCTTCACGGTGACTTCATGGCGACTCATGTCCATGACGAGGTCCCCATAGAGATAGCGAGATGGCCCTTCCTCTTGACTTCGTTCCAAACGGCGGAATAACGCTTTGACGCGAGCCAGCAAGGCCTTGGGGCTGAACGGCTTGGTGACATAGTCGTCCGCGCCCAATTCGAGTCCGACAATGGTATCTGTTTCCTCGGCTTTCGCCGTGAGCATGATAATCGGCAGGAGGGCGGTTTCCCGGCTGGTCCGAATCTTCTTGCAGATCTCCAGGCCATCCATTTCCGGCAGCATCAGGTCGAGAATGACGAGGTCGGGATGCTCGGTCTTGATCTGCTTGAGACCTTCCAGGCCGGTCATGGCCGTGATGGTTCGAAAGCCCTCTTTTTCAAGATAAAGCTTGACCAATTGGAGGATATCTTTTTCGTCCTCCACAATCAGGATTTTCTTGGTGGCGGGGCTACCCATTCGTCGTGGCACAGCCTAAATCTGGACGGTACAGCGTGTCAAGGGAAGAGGGGCGCCTTCGCAGAGCCGAAGCAAATTGTTGACGCCTACATCCTCTCTGACGTAAGGTGTGGGCACCTGGACGATTCAACAGGAGCTTTCATGCGAAGGACGGACGTGCGATGAAGATTTATCTCGCGAATCCACGAGGGTTTTGCGCCGGTGTGGACCGTGCCATTGATATCGTGGATCTTTCACTGAAAAAGTACGGGGCGCCGATCTATGTCCGGCATGAAATCGTCCATAGCCGGCACGTCGTCAATTCTTTGCGTCAAAAGGGCGCCGTGTTCGTCGAGGAGCTGAACCAGGTGCCGGAGGGGTCGGTCGTCATTTTCAGCGCGCACGGAGTGGCGAAGGAAGTCTGGGAGGAAGCGAACAGCCGCAGACTCAAAGTGATCGATGCCACATGTCCGCTTGTGATCAAGGTACATAATGAGGTCAACCGGGACTATACCCAAGGCTATGAACTCATTCTCATCGGGCATGCCGGACACCCGGAAGTCATCGGCACATTGGGGCAAATACCGGATAAGTTTCATCTGGTGTCCTCGGTAGAAGACGTGGAAAAACTGCAAGTGGAAAATCCCACGAACATCTCCTACGTGACTCAGACGACGCTCAGCGTGGATGAGTGCCGCGATATCGTGGGCGCGCTCAGCCGACGATTTCCCGGTATCAAGGGGCCGCATCAGGAAGACATTTGTTATGCCACGCAGAACCGCCAGAATGCCGTCAAGGAACTCTCGAAACTTGTCGATGTGATTTTGGTCATCGGGTCTCCCAACAGCTCGAATTCCAACCGGCTGCGCGAGCTCGGCGAGGACTTTGGAATTCCTTCCTATCTGATTGACTCGGCCGATGACATCAATTCGGAGTGGCTGCGGGGCGTCAACGCGGTCGGCCTCACCGCCGGCGCCTCAGCTCCGGAAGTGCTGGTGACAGAAGTCGTGACCTATCTGAAAAAATATGGCCCTGCCGATGTGGAAGATCTGACGGTGATTGAGGAAGATGTCGAGTTTCTGCTTCCAAAGGAACTGGTCACGGTTCAGTCCCTCGCTCGACGCGGCGCCCCCTGATACCATTCCCCATCCCCATCCATTTGTCTAGCTCCGCTACAACGAATAGTGGCTCGTCCTTCTTATTCCCACTGTATACGGTATTTTTCTTTGATTTCATCTGACGGCTGTGTTACAAGGGCGCAGCTTATGCTGAGGTGGCGTTTGATCTCCTGGTAAGGAGTGGAGGTGCCCTGAATGTATTTGAAATCGTTGGAAGCGATCGGCTTCAAGTCCTTCGCCGAAGCGAAGATCGAATTTCCCGAAGGCATCACGGCCGTGGTCGGACCGAACGGAAGCGGAAAGAGCAACGTGGTCGATGCCATTCTGTGGGTGCTGGGTGAGCAAAGCGCTAAAACGCTCCGCAGCGAACGGATGGACGATGTCATTTTCAACGGTACGCAATTGCGAAAACCCCTTGGCATGGCGGAAGTCTCGTTGGTGATCGGAGGCGTCGATCACTTGACGTCTGATGGGCATGGTCTCCCCGGTCAACTCCATGAATTCCAGGAATTGATGATCACAAGGCGGCTCTATCGGAACGGCGATAGCGAGTATCTGATTAACAAGGCTCCGTGCCGTCTCAAAGATATACGCAGCTTACTCTTGGATACGAGGGCCGGTTCGAAGGGGCATACGGTCATAGAACAGGGTCGGCTTGAACAAATTCTGAACGCGTCTCCCCAAGATCGGCGAGAGCTGATCGAGGAGACTGCGGGCATCGTGCGTTACAAGAAACAGAAGGCCGAAGCGCTTCGCAAGCTGGACACGACGCAGCAGAATTTGCTGCGGGTTCGCGATATCGTCGCGGAAGTAAAAAAGCAGCTGAACTCTCTGGAGCGTCAGGCGAAGCAGGCGCGTTCTTATCAATCCCTGCAGAAAGAAGCGCGGGCGCTGGAAGTTCGATTGCTCGTGGGAGAATTCAGAGCGTTGCAGGCCGGTCTCAGCGCAGTGGAACAGGAGGCGAATGAGTCGGCTGCGCGGGAGTCCGGTCAGAATGCGGAACACGCGCGTCGGAGTGCCGACTTGGAATCCATCAAATTGACTATCCTCACATCCGGAGAAGCGATTGCCCGAATTCACGATGAACTGGGATGCGTGGAACAGCAGCAAGGACAGGCCCTCTCGGCCGCTGAGGTCGAACGAAACCGAGCCGAGATTTTTCAGCAACAACAGGATCAGGCGTCGCAAGAGCTCACGCGGGTGAGGCAGCGCGGCGAGCAAGCCGACAGTGAGATTGTCTTGCTTCGCAACAAGCTGTCCCAGGTCGAGGCGGATATGGCGGAACGAGTTCGTGCGCTGGCCGGTCTCGACGAGGACATGCGCGCGTTGACCGACCAACGCGCTGCCGCAGTGGCGGAAGAGGAACGTGCGCGTCGTGACATTCTGAATTTGACCGTCCTCGTCGCCAACACCGAGCAAAGTCTTGGTCAATCGGCAGAGCGCGAACAAGAGGTCGCTCAACGCGCGGCATGGGTAGTCAAGGAATTGGACGAGCTCACAGGGCAACGCGCGGCGATTCAGGATCGCCGGCAGACGCTGGCCCATCAACGGGAAGAAGCCGAACAACGCTTGCTGGTTCTGACGCAACAGCGCTTGCAGATGCTGGCGGATACGGAGCTGGCCGCCGCACAGTTGATTGAGAAGGAGCAGCAGGTAGCGCGCCTGTCGGAAGAGCTTGCGGCGGCGGATTCACGGCTTCACGCCTTGCGGAGTGTCGTGCACGAGGAAATGGGATATGGTCGGCAGGGAGAAGAACACGGGACCGCGCTGAGAGATTGCGAAGGAATTGGAGAAGCGCTTGCCGAGCGGCTGGTCGTTCCTCCTGGACTCGACCGGGCCGTTGAAGCGGTCCTCGGAGAGCGGGTACGCGGGTGGTTTGTCGATACTCCGTCGGTGGCCTGTCAGGCCATCGAGTTCCTGAAGAGCAAGGAGCTGGGGCGCGGCGCATTCATTCCCCAGTCGCCAAGATGGTCGCCCACCCGTGGAGAGAATCGGTCGAGCGCCTGGTGGCCCGCGCTTGCGGGTGAGCCTGGGGTCGTAGGGCGAGCGGTCGATCTCATGCAAGTTTCCGGGCAGCCGACGGAGACACTCGCCTATTTGTTCGAAGGAGTGGTTGTTGTTGAATCATTGAATGCGGGAGTCGGCTTATGGGACCGTTATCGGTGGTCTGCGCCTGAAGGTCCGACCTTGGTCACCCTGTCCGGTGAATTGCTGGACTCGGCGGGTGTCGTCATGGGTGGAGGGAGCCTGGCGACCAGTGGACTGCTGCAGCGACGGCGCGAGGTATTCGAGATCGAGGCGCGACGAGCGGAATCGGTCGAAGCCCTCGAAGAGGTTCGGCAGCAGCGGGACCAATTGGTCTCCCAATCAGGCGCGCTTCGAGAGGAAGAGCGCCGAATTGCCGAGGCGATTCGGGAAGCGGAGATGTTGGAACTCTCTCTTAGAAAGGACGAGGTAGGTCTCCAGCACAATCTGACGGGTATGGAGCGGCGCGTGGAGGATTTGACACTGGATGCGCAAAAGGGGCAGCAAGAGAAGCTGCGATTGGAGCAAGAAGTGCGATCAGGTCAAGCGCAGCTCGCTCAGTGGATCAGGGAGAAAGGGGGCCTGGATGCGGGACTGGCAGCAGTGCGGAGCAGACTCGACGGGGTCGAGCGGGAGACGGTAGCGTTGCAGCAACGTCTGACCGAAGCCCGCCTCGGCGTCGAAGGACTGCGAGCCTGGCGTGAGCATGGAAATGCCGATCTTACCCGGCTGATTCGCCAGCAGGAGGAATCGAATGAGAGAATCGTCGCGTTGGAGCAGCAGATCCATTCCGTGGGGTCCGCGATCCAAGACAGTCAACTTGAACGTGGGCGGCAGGAAAGTCTGTGCCGGGAATTGGGCGAGTCCGTGGCGCGCGTCAAAACCGGACTCGTCTCGGCTCAGGAGCGGCACACGGAAGAGATGGCTGCGGCGCATCAGATCGAACAGACACTCGCCGAAATCCGTCATGCCATGTCGGCAAGCCGCGAAACCAGGATGGCCGTGGAAGTGCGCAGGGCTGAGCTCAAAACTCAGGCGGCCACCGTCGAAAGCACGCTGACGGGCACGTACCAGCTGGCGCTCTCAACTCTCCTGGAGCCGCAACCAGCGGAGGCGGAGACTTCCAACTCAACCCGCTCTTCCGTGGGGGAAGTTGAAGAGGATTCACCGGACCTCCGCGCACAGCTTCAAAAAATCCGCGAGCGGCTGGATCGAATGGGAGCCATCAATCTTGCGGCGATCGAAGAGCACCGGGCGCTTGAAGAACGCTGCCAGTTCCTCGCCGCTCAGGAACAGGACTTGTCCAACTCGATCGGATCGCTCAAGGAAATTATTCACCGGATCAATCGGACGACGAAGGAAATGTTCCTGACGACCTTTACGGAGTTGCAACAGAAATTCAGCGAAGTCTTCACCCAATTTTTCCCCGGTGGTCGCGCAGAATTGGTCCTGGTTGATGAGCCGCCTGCGGAGGGCGAGGAACACAGCGCGGGGCAGGAACCCGGAGTCGATATCGTTGCGCAGCCGCCGGGTAAGCGACTCAAGAGTATCGCGATGCTGTCAGGCGGAGAAAAAACCTTGACGGCAATGGCGTTGCTATTTGCGAGTTTTTTGATCCGCCCGACTCCGTTCTGTATCCTGGATGAGATTGATGCGCCGCTGGACGAAGAAAACATCAGCCGATTTACTGACGTGCTTCGAGAGCTGGCGCGAGGCGCCCAATTTATGGTCATTACCCACAACAAGCGGACAATGGCGATGGCCGATTCTTTGTTCGGTGTCACCATGGAGGAACCGGGCATTTCAAAGCTGGTGTCGGTTCATCTCGGAGACTTGCAATTGGTTTAAACCGCGCTGTCATTCCTACCTAAACGGTCGTAGTTCAAGCGGTTTCTCGCCCCTGTTCTTGACTTGCCGGGAGCACTTTGCTATAAGCCCGTTCGATACGGGCTTCGGGGACTGCGCGGTTTCATCTTACCGTCCGGTAGTCGGTAGATGAACCTTTCAGCAAATCACGCCTCCCAACTGAAACGTTTCACGGTCAAGGATGAAGCTGATTCGGGCTTTGCTCAATCGCCTCTCTGGGAGCTTATTCGCGACGGTCCCCGCGAAACTGAAATTCGCGCATAAGCGTTCGGGAGGTCCCTCCTTGCGGTTGGTATCGGACACATCGCTTTCAGCAACCGGCGCAGACACAAACAGGCGTGCCGGCGCGCCGTTCAGCCATCTGGATTCCCTGGACGAAGCAATGCGCCGGAGTCAGGCGTGGTTCTTGGCCAGGCAGGACGCGGAGGGGTTTTGGGTGGCGGAGCTGGAGGCCGATACGACCCTGACCTCCGAATATCTCATGCTGCGCCGGTTCCTCGATCGCGTGGACTCTCAGCGGGAAAGGAAAGCGGTGCGGTATCTGAAAACCATGCAGTTAGCCGACGGAGGATGGCCGATCTACTATGGGGGGCCATCCGAAATCAGCGCGTCGGTGAAGGCGTATTTTGCGTTGAAGTTGTCCGGCGTCCAGGCCGCAGAGCCGTTCATGGTCAAAGCGAAGGAATGTATCCTCGCCAAAGGTGGAGTCGTGTCGGCGAACGTCTTCACCAAAATTGCGCTGGCGTTGTTCGATCAGTACGACTGGCCGGGCATTCCCAGCATGCCGCCGGAAATCATGTTTTTGCCGAAACGGTTTTACTTCAGTGTCTATGCCATGTCGTACTGGTCCAGGACGGTGTTGATTCCGTTGCTGATTGTCTTCGCCCATCGGCCTGTGTGCCGAGTCCCCGACGCTCAGGGCATCGCTGAACTCTATGCCGAACCCCGTCTGCAGATTCGATACCGGAAGGTGCCGCCGTTCAAGAAAGACCGGCGCTGGCTCACAGCCCGCAACGTGTTCATCTCGCTGGACCGCATGCTCAAGCTGTATGACCGTGCGCCGTTGGGTTGGTTGCGCGAGAAAGCCCTGGATAGGGCCGCTCACTGGATGCTCGAACACTTGAAGGGAAACGGGGGGCTCGGCGCGATCTATCCGGCGATGGCCAACTCGGTCGTCGCGCTCCGATGTCTCGGCTATCATCTCGACGATCCGGTTCTCGCAAAGGCACTTTGCGAGATCGAAGACTTGGAAGTCTATGACATGGTGATCGAAGATGAAGAACGAGCTGAGACCTTGCATTTGCAGCCATGCTTTTCGCCTGTGTGGGACACGACCCTCTTAATGAACGCATTGATTGAAGCAGGGATGCCGCAGGACCATCCGGCGCTCGTGAAAGCGGGGAATTGGGTCATCTCCAAGCAGTGTAAAGCGCTCGGTGATTGGAAGCTGTCGGCCCCGCACGCTGAGCCAGGTGGGTGGTATTTTCAGTTTGAGAATGAACTCTACCCGGATGTGGATGATACGGCGGTGGTCATCATGGCGCTTTGCAAATTGCGGATGGCCGAAGAGACGCGCCTTCGGGATTCGATCCTCCGCGGGTGTCGCTGGGTGACGGCGATGCAAGGATCGGATGGAGGGTGGGGAGCCTACGACAAGGATAACAACCACATTGTGTTTAATTACATTCCGTTCGCCGATCATCGGGCCTTACTCGATCCCAGCACGGCCGATCTGACGGGGCGATGCCTGGAGATGTTCGCCGCGCTGGGTTACGACAAAGCACATCCTGCCGTGACCCCAGCCTTGAATTTTCTCAAGCGCGAGCAGGAAGCCGATGGGAGCTGGTATGGCCGCTGGGGGGTGAACTACATCTACGGCACATGGTCGGTACTCGCGGGCCTTCGAGCTATCGGAGAAGATCTGGCGGCCCCCTACGTGCGGCGGGCCGTGACGTGGGTGGAGTCGAAGCAAAATCCGGACGGAGGATGGGGAGAGTCCTGTCTTTCGTACGCCGATTCCGCAGGAAGCGGCAAGGGAGAGAGCACGCCATCCCAAACCGCATGGGCTCTCATGGCCCTCATGTCCGCAGGCCGGTCCGATTCGCTCAGCGTGGCCCGGGGCATCAATTACCTGCTACGTCATCAACTCAAGGACGGGTCCTGGGAGGAAGTCCGCCACACCGGCACCGGATTCCCGCGCGTGTTCTATCTTCGCTACCACTGGTACTGCCAGTATTTTCCGCTCTGGGCGCTTGCCATGTATCGCAACCTTCGAACGCACGGACGCGCCAGAGCCGACGAATTGCGACAGCATGCCTGTGAGACCGGTCGCTATCGGTCGGACCATTGACGGCCCTGCTGTCTGAATCGAATCTCATCATACCCAGTCCTCCGGAGCGCAGGTGAAATCGATCGGGATTTTTGCCGCCACTCGATGGGAAATGAACGCCGTCCGAAAGGCATTCGCCGTTGAAGCTGAACGGCAGGTATCGGGCAGGCGCTGTTTCGTGGGTCGCAAAGGCAGCGCTGAAATCCGACTCGTGCAAACCGGCATAGGTTTAGAGAAAGCCCAAGCGGTCGGTCAAGCTGTCATGGCGTCGGATGCGTTCTCGCTCGTGATCTCGACCGGTTTTGCTTGTGCATTGTCGCCTGCCCGCGTGGGTGACGTGTTGATCGGGACGGAAGTCGTGACCCCTCATGGGGCGGCAAATGGCCGGGTGGCGATCCCTTGCTCGCTGCCGCATCAGCGCGCGGCTCTGCAGGCAGCCAGCGCCGCGAACCTGCGGGCGGAGTCGGGACGGTTCGCTTCGGTATCGGAGATTCTGTGGAAGGCCGATCAGAAAAAGCAGATGGCTTCCTCAACAGGAGCGATTGCGCTGGATATGGAAAGCGCAGCCCTCGCGGCTGTGGCCGCGGCGCGGGCCATTCCCTTCGTGGCAATCCGAACGGTATCCGATCTGGTGGACGAAGACCTGCCGCTGAATTTTAATCTGTTTCTCACCTCCGCTTCGTGGTATCAAGGAGTGATGGCTTGTGCACGCCGTCCGATCAGCTTGGTGGGAATTTATCGACTTCGAAGCCAGAGCCGCATCGCCTCAACACGATTGACGGCTGTGTTGGAACATTTTCTCGCTGCACTTGAATCAGCGACGGTGATCCCATAACGCGATGGTAGAACAATTCGTCTCACGCATCGGCCGCGCAACGCTCCTGGTCATCGAAGAAATGGGACGGATGCTTCTATTCGTGCTGGCGTCTTTTGCCTGGCTCGCTCGGCCTCCGTTCAGGCCCTTCCAAATATTGAAGCAACTTCATTTTGTCGGATACAAATCGACCTTTGTAGTCGTTTTGACGGCGGCTTTTACCGGCATGGTGTTGGCGCTGCAAGGGTATTACACCCTGCGAAAATTCGGATCGGAGGCGCTGTTGGGCTCGGCAGTGGCGCTGAGCATGATCCGAGAATTGGGTCCGGTCTTGGCTGCATTGATGGTGACCGCGCGCGCCGGTTCTGCCATGACGGCGGAAATCGGCATTATGCGCATCACCGAACAGATCGATGCGCTGGATACCATGGCGATCAATCCCTTGCAGTATCTCATCGCGCCCAAGCTGGTGGCTGGAATCGTCGGGGTCCCTCTCTTGGTGGCCATCTTCGATGTCGTCGGCATTTTCGGAGGATCCATCGTCGGTGTCGATCTCCTAGGAGTCAACGAAGGTTCATACTGGAGCTCGATTGTGTCTGCCGTCGAATGGAAGGACGTGTATGGCGGGATCCTGAAATCGCTGAGTTTCGGCCTCATTATCACGTGGATTTGTTGCTACAAAGGGTTTTACACCAAACACAGCGCGGAAGGTTTGGGAACAGCCACGACGGAAGCGGTGGTGTTGTCATCGGTGCTCATATTGGTATGGGATTATTTTCTGACCTCGGTCCTCCTGTAAGGACGTGACGTGTGACAGGTGACGCGTGACAGGTGAAAAGAAGGACCCGATCATTCTTATCGTCACGCGTCACGCGGGTATCTCGTGATTAAGCTGGTCGGTGTCGAGAAAACGTTCGGAAGCCAGGTCGTGCTGCGGGGTGTTGATCTCAGTATTCCGAAGGGACAGCTCACGACCGTCATCGGAGGGAGCGGCGAAGGCAAGAGCGTGCTGCTCAAACATATGATCGGCCTGCTCCAACCGGATCGCGGAGAGGTATGGGTAGACCGTATCGAAATATCGAGACTGAAGGGGAAGGCGCTCAATGACGTGCGGATGCGATTCGCCATGTTGTTCCAGAGCGCGGCGCTCTTCGATTCCATGACCGTCTTCGACAATGTGGCATTCCCATTACGTGAAAAGTTGAGACTCACGGGAACAAAGGTCGATCAGCGCGTGAGGGAGAAACTCGAGCAAGTGGGACTCGGGGGAATGGGCTATAAATATCCGGCTGAGTTGAGCGGGGGGATGAAAAAGCGCGC
>JBQTHT010000044.1:0-2953 GCA_052389595.1 Nitrospiraceae bacterium | reverse complement strand
ATCGCCGCCACGCTTGCTGAATCTGAGAGACTGTGATTCGTTAGAACGTCGCCGGTTCGACGACCGGTTCCGTTTCCCGCTTGGGTTCATCAAGCCAGGAAACCGGCTGGGGAGGACGGGTACGATTGCGCATGATCACGGGATCCACCAGTTCTCCACAAATCATGCAGTGCCAGGCTATGGAAATAACGACTCCGTCGCGGATCAACTCAGGAACGGTAAGCCCTCCACATCGTAAGCAGCCCATCGCGCTGTCCCTCCTCTTCAAGTGCATGGGGATCGCCCATACGGTGAAGCCTTGCTCGACAGTCGGACACTGTTTTCCGTGCATCAATCTAGAAGATCAACGTTACAAGAGGCGATCTGCAAGGTTAAGTTTGGGAAAATTCTTTAAGCCGAGGTTGGGGCCCGATGAGGCGCGCCAGAAGACCATGTGCATGCTGCTGGTGGGGATTGTCGCGACGAGCTGTTCTGGTTGTTGGGATGCGCGGCAGTATCTGGAGCAAAGTTGCTCGTCGGTGCCGGACGATTCAGCATTCGCGAGCGGCCAGCGATCAAGGCGCTGCGAACAATCCGCTCCGGCCGATGAAAAGCTTCAACCAGACAAGGAAGATCGCAAATAGAACAGAGGATGGTGATAAATGCAAACGGTAGACGCAATTCTCACATGTGCGCTCGTGATCAGTGGTTGCGCGACGGAACAAGTTCAGGTTCAGCACATAAGTACAGATACGGCTTGGATTCAAGCAGGGGTCACGACGCGCGACGAAATCATGAAACGATTGGGTAATCCTGAATCCACGGTCAGCTTGCCGGACGGCGAGATCGCGGTCTATCGAGGAGCGCAGGCCTCCGTTCCCTCGCCAGTGCCCGGTATCCCGACACTCGTCCCGACGGTGTTGGGGGCGACTCCGATGGTCACTCCACCTTCATCGACGACGAGTGAGTTGACTCGCCAGAACCAGTCCGGTCAACTGTTTTGGGTTCATTACGACGCTCGTGGAGTTGTTCAAGAACTACGGTTCGGCGACGCATTCTCGCCGGGTCGGCCGTCCCCTGAGTAGCTTCCTTGTTGCTGTTCGCCGGGAGCGGCTCCTCGTTCACACGTCATCCGCTCCCACTGGCGCAGCTTTCGTTCCCCATCAAACGTCAGCCGATACTCCGCGCAGCGGGTACCGACACCGACGTAGTCGTATTCCCACAGCTCATCTCCGTTCTCCAGCCGTTGCAACCGTTGCGGATAGCCGAACTTGTGGATGATTTCTCCCTGCGGCGCTTGGCTGACTGTGTCTTCGAAATAAGCCAGACGCCACGGCGAGCAGCCGGAGACTGTGCAGAGGATTATGGCGAAGATGCTCGGAAGACGGAGGACCATCGCGACGCGACACTATCTCGATTGAGTCATAGGGTCAAGAGAAGGCGGGGGGTCCTTCGGGTCTTAGCTCAACTGACATTCGAGACGTCTGAGATCTCGACAGGCGCCTCCGATTCGAGGGAAGAACCCGGCGAAGGAATGGCAAGCAGCGACGCAATCGCTGCTTGTGCATGAGCCGTCAGTTCGCGACGGCTCATGCCCTGTGGGAAGAGGGGCGGAGCAAACAGGAGATGTGCCTGGAGAGTGGGTTGGATGAGAACTCTAGCAAGGGATTCAACGAGGGTCTGATTCCCGATAAAGGCGGGGGCGGTCGTTTGAACATCCTCAGCATCGGTATAGCGGATGGCGACCGGCCAAACGATCGCCTCTGCCGTTAGGGCGGCTTCGAGTAGTCCACCATTAAAAGGTTGGAGGATAGTTCCATCGGTGGTTGTCCCTTCCGGGAAGAGCGCAACGCAATGGCCCTTCGTCAACGCATTCCGAATGACACCGGTGAGACGGCACAGCTGTTGTCCGTTGCCCCGTTTGATAAAGAACGTCCCGGTCCGGGACGCCAACCAGCCGACCACGGGCCAGCTCCGCACCTCGGATTTCGCGACGAAGCGGACACGACGTATGGCGTTGAGGACCACAATGTCGAGCCAGGAAACATGATTGGCGACGAAAAGCGTCGAGGAGATTGTGGAAGGCGGCCGCTCCCCGTGCAGGTGAATCGTCATGTTCACGATGCGCAAGAAATCACGGGACCAGCGGTTGATCAACGGATCACGCCTCGACGGTTTGATGCGAGGAAAGACCATCGCGACTATGACCATGGCCCTCGCCAGATGGAGGACGAGACACAGGCCTCTGGCCGCGCCGATCAGGCAGCTTGTGAAAGAGCCTGGCATCCATTCCCCATAAAATGCCGCGCATAACGCTGATCCATACGCGCGATCGGTAACAACATCAGGAGATCAGCCGTGTTGAACTGCCGGTCCCACGCCGGCTCTCCGCAGACGTAGGCGCCCAGTCTCACATAACCCTTCACCAAGGGTGGCAGCATCGGCTGGCCGATGAGGCACATGGGTCGCATAGGAAACGGGCACAGCGGAAATACCCGCCAGGCATCGGGGCTCAGACACTTCTTGCTGAGGCTGACATAGACCTCGGTAGCTGTCGTGCCGCCATCCGCTAGATTGATGCTCGCGCAGCCCATCAGGAATTCGTAGTTCTTTTCCATCATGTATTGCGCGAGGCCGGACCACAGCAGGCTGATGACACCACCTCGCCTATAGTCCGGATGAATACACGAGCGTCCTACTTCGGCCAGTTTGGGAAAGAGCGGGCGAAGTTTCGTGAGGTCGAACTCTGTTTCGGAATAGAAACCTCCGACTTTCCGTGCCTGAGAGGCGGGGAGAATGCGGTAGGTGCCGACCACCTCATCGGTCCGGCCGTCGCGCACCAGCAGATGGTCGCAGTACGAATCGAAGAGATCCTGATCGAGGCTTTCGCCCGGGCTTGAAATCCTGGCGCCGCATTCCTCGACAAATACTCGATAGCGAAGGCGCTGCGCTTCACGGACTTCTGATTCAGATC
>JBQTHT010000043.1:0-10342 GCA_052389595.1 Nitrospiraceae bacterium | reverse complement strand
GGGAGCATATGCGGAGAGGACCCCAGAAAATTGGGTGCCGAGTTGTTGTTGAAACGCTAAGAATGCCGCGCGAGCATCGGAGAGGGATTCTCGAATATACGCCATCCCGCAATAGCGCGGCCTGTTTTGTCTCCAAGAAGTATACTGCGTACGATAAGCCTGATTCAGCAACATCAGCCTGGCCAGATCGCCGTTTTCGCACGCAATATCCAGAACGGACACCGGTTCATGCAGCGGACCGATCAAGCGGTCGATCTGGCTGAGAAGGTGCCAATGTTCCGGAAGGTTGCCCAACTGGACCGCGTGCCCCAGATGGTTCGCCCAGAGAGTGCGGCGCTGCGCATGCACCGTGGCTTGTTGCGTCCACATGCGTTCGCGTTCCAATCGGGCTTGCAGGTGCATCTCGCGCATGGACGGCCGGTGAATGTCCATGTCAGAGGACAATGATGAAAAGGTTGCGCGGCATCGGGCCAGCACTTCCCGAAAGAAGCTGTCGATCGGATCCGGGCCGGCTGAACTCTGCGTCATCGATGCGGCTCCGACAGACACGAACTCCCCTCGGCTTCCGAGGGCGGCGCGTAACGCGTTCAGTGATTGTGGCGGTGGGGCCGGCAACCGGCCTGAGGGAATAGGTAGCTGAGCGATGCAAGCCACCGGAGTATGGAGCTGTTGCACGCCCAAAAGAACTGCGGACACTTGAGCGTAGCCGCCGGTGATGAGATCCTCGAGAAAGCGGTCGAGATGAATGTTGAACCCCAACACGTTGACCACACCTCTTCGCAATCCTGACTGGTAATCGCTCACGAGGTCTCGATGGTGCTGGGTTTCAAGGAGGGCCGCCACATCAATGATCGGGTTACATAGAATCAGGAGGTGGAAGTCATGATCCTCACGGACTGTTTTGAGCGCCACGGGAGCGACGAGGTCGGACGCCAACAGCGCCACGGGAGCATTCGGCCAATTCTGACGCGCCAGATCCCGAACAGCCGTCAAATCTTGGAACATTCCGCCTAAGGTCGTCGCTGCAACTCCTCCGTCGCTTTCTCCGACATGATTGGTATGGTCGTATCGAAGGACCCGGAATCCGTTGGCGGCGAGGTAATAGGATAAGGCCAGGAGGTCCCTCATGGTCTGGCCGAAGCCCGGGGTAAGAGTAATCACCGGCGATATCGGCGTCACACCTTCGCGGGCGTGATCCTCCGACACGACCAGTTTTAGTCCATGAGCCGTAGGCAACTCGTGTCGTATGGTGACGAGGGCCGTTCTCTCCTGCAGTTCCTCAATGTGCAGCGCGGAACCGAGGTGTTTTGTGAGAACTCGATTGATCTCTTCTTCCGCGCGAATGTCGGAGCGCTCGAATCGAAGACCGATCCGCAGCGCGGTTCCCGACGCTCCCACCCGCAGTTCGCTGGGGGCATAACGGTCCTCGGCTGTCCACACCACTCGACCTGTGAGACGACAATTCGGCGGGACGAGTTGGGGATCTTTGTGCTCCGATGAGAGCAGGGAGTAGGGCGTAAAGCGAAGATGCATACGAGATCCAAGGATGTCAGAACGCATGTTGACTTGAAGGCATGCACCGCCGCGGCTCAAATTGACCGTCAGGCCCAGATGCCGGCCGGTCGTGGGGAAGGCGGCATCTGTTTCGATGCGGGCGGGTAACGCCACTTTGATCCGAAGTTCCTGCCGTTGGTCCAATGGTGAATCTTCGAGGATATGAAACAGATCCATATTCGTTTCATGGAGAGGGGTGTTGAGCAGGGGAACCAGCGCCTCGAGCGTAACCGCGACCGAGCCCTCCCGCACGCCCTCCAGGAGAGAGACCAACACTGCTTGCTCATTGTCTCTCATTGCAAGGAACTCAATGGCGAGATCAGTCCCGGACATCTTGGGCGCCGAGCCGGAGGTCTGTGTGAGCCCGCGTGCGCGAATGATGCCCTCAAGGTCCAAGACGCTGATCGCTGTCTTGAGTGCGACATGCACCGCTTGATCTTCCAAGACCGGAAGACGGTCGGCAAATTTCACGTAGGCGCCGCCCACGCTCATATTGACCGTTACACCGGGCCACCGTGTATCACCAACAATCAGATAAGACTCGATCTGAACCTCGGTTCTGGTGGAACGACGCCGGTCTGGAGCGCCTTGGCCCGCGGACGGTTGAATATGTGCGGGGATCGCGCTCTGCAGCCTGCTCACAGTGTCGGCAGGGTGTTCGAGGTCTGCGACGGGAGGTTGTGATGGAGACAATGAGGGAACGCCATGGGCCAGGTCTTGTCCGATCTGAGCCGCTTCAGAAGCATCTGCCGCCAGGCGCTCAAGTCGTGGTTCAAGCTGGATATCCCGAAATGTATTGAGGAGATGGCGAGAATCGGTCAACAGGCGCTCGAGCGGGTGGTGAAGGTCGTGCGATGCTTTGGACAATCGCCGAGCCAACTCCCGAAGCCGGTCCGATTCTTCCAGTTGTTCCTGGAGATGGTGAGTCTGATTCATCTGCTGCTTCAGCAGCGAAATATCTCTGACGACGCCCAAGGTCCCGACGAAATTGCGCTGGGTGTCGTACAAGCCTTTGGCGTTCACCTCACCGTCCAGGACCTGATCCGATCCTCCCGTACCGGTCTTTGGGACGAAGCGCAGTTCAACGTGCCGCGCCGATCTTGCGCCGGAGCGTCGATCGTTGAATCGCCCTTCGGCGAGCGCCACCTGGTCGGGCTGGAGCAGTCTTGAATAATGCGATCCTTTTAATTCTTCCGGGGTGTAACCGAGGAGAACAGTGACGGCTGGACTGAGGTAGATAAACCGTCCCTCAGCGTCCAGTTCATAGACGATGTCGTGCAGAGTTTCGACGAGGCGAAGATACCGTTCATGCGTTCGGTCCAGCTTTTCGCGCAAGTCTCGTTTTTCCAATCCTTCTCGGGTGACGATCATCAATTCTGTCAAGAAGGCGCGCGAACGTTTGAATAAATAATAGTCTGCTCCTCCACGCATCACTTGAAGAGCAGTTTCTGCGTCGGTCCGTTCGGTCTGGACGATGATGGCAGCCTGCGGGGCGCGCCGCCTTAATTCGGGAAGGATGGTGATGCCGCTCTGGGGGGAGAGCGCTTCTTCCAGCAAGATGACTTGCCAACTCTCCTTGGAGGCCCATTCAATGGCCTCATCCGAGGAGTAGACGGCTTCAACTCGGCACCCAGGATAGAATCCACGCATGCTGATCGTGACAAGCTTCACCTCTTCGGCGTGCTCGTTCACAATCAACATGAGGACAGGCGCAGACGAAGGCATTGGTTTCTAGGCGTTTCTGCGATCTGCCAGGGCTCCTGTACATCAGGGAGACGCACAAGCTTCCCGTAGCGACATTTCGACAGCTACCGGAGGGTGTTAGATAACACATTTCAGTGTGCTCAGCACATTCCGCAGCATGAGGGGAAATCCTATACTTTCGTAGGGGACGGGAAAATGTGGCTGGCCAAATTTGTCCAGCGTAGGGAGAGAGTGAAAAGTAGGGGTGAGCTATCGGAGGCCTATAGCGTTTTCATCACCAGAGAGCGCCGGATACGGCTATGCGCGTCGGTGGACCTACTGTGCAGAAGCGGTTTCGTTCTTTGAACAGGTTCCCGGAGTCATGTACAACAAATAATTGCCCATTCCATGCTGCACTTGAGGATCATGCAAAGGATGATGGTAGACCATGGTCATCTCATAGTCATCGCTTTTGGTCACAGAGAAGCCTTGGCTGTCTTTGAAGACTTGATGCGGTTGAAAGGCGATAAACGTTCCGTCTTGTGCCACATCGGGGACTGTTCTTAACAGTGTCCGATTCGTGGTTTTATTCTCCAGGGCAATCAGTAGTAGCTGATCATGACCATGCGGGTAGGCAAATTTCACGCACCCATCCATCCGAAATTTGAGCGGGGCGGAGAGCGTCGTCACTCCGGGTTTGATCTCGATCCCTTCATCAGTCTGATCCTTTCCCCGCTGGCCGAACTTGCTGTAGCACACAATGTTCACGCCCACCTGGTACACGTCCATGTCCTTGACGGGAGCGCCTTCGGGCGCGACATACATCGTGAACGTGGCCATCACATCTTTGGTAGGTGGAGCCTTGTGATAAAACGCGACGACCGACATTAAGCGCTTGCCCTTCTCGAGCTTCACGCCATATCCATCGGGAAAGCGGGCCTCAGTCATCTCCAGCCCGGCTCCGGCGAAAAATAATGGCTCGTCGGCGCATGACACGCTTTCTTTATCGTTGTTCAACATCAGAATATGGTGAAGATAATTCTGCGGCAGGGGTGTGCCATCCTTGGTAAAGACCTCCGATTTATAGCCGACCAGATACATATCTTTTGGGAGTTGAAAGATATGCTTGGGCATGCTCGCCGCTAACTCTCCGTCGTGGGAGGTGGGAAGATCGATGGGGCCGAACGTTAACGTCACAGCCTTGTCGGTGATGGTCACAGAGGTCGTGGTCTGATTGTTGAGCGTGGGAACCGCGTGATGGTCATGGTTCTCAGACGCCAGGGCCTGGCTCATCCAGGCGATACAAAGGAAGATGACCATGAATGAACGCTTCATAATATCTCCTGGATGTTTTTCCCGATTCCAAGCCATGACAAATCATCACTTGGTTGATGTCGGTGACGGTTACGAGCTCTCGTTTCCATCTAGTGAGTGGTGGGCGGCAGCGGAGTAAGTCGTTTCCAACGATATTTCCCGCCGTGTTGCCGCGGAGGAATATTGCTTCTGTTGCCGACTCTCGTGTACCACCAAACGCCTTCTGCCCATGTCCCATCTTCGGAGAGAAGAAGTTCGAATTCTCCTTCCCGGTCATTACCGGTTTGATGCCAGCTTCCGTGCCAGAGACGATCCGAAAATTTGGTCGTGACAAAACGTCCCCCTTGCTGTGTGTAGGGGCCGTTGCCTCGTGAGTCGAGAGTGGCCTTGTACGTCTTGTCTTCTTCGACCTCCAGAATGTCCCATTCTCCACTGAGGTCCGGCATGGTGCTGGTGAAGGTCGATTCCGCGGAATTCTGTTGAGTAGAGACCGCATGAGCGGCGGCTGTTGGGCCCTCCAGCGAGACGCCTCGAAAGGACTCATGCCAGGACAGGAGAATCCATTGACCGTCCCGACGTTCAAGCACACCAGTCTCCCGCAAGGGTAATGTACTCCGCGACTGATCGTTGCCCTGGCCGATATAGCGGATGTAGTCGAGCTCCATCACGAACCAGGCAATGTCATGGCGTGACCACACGGTCAATTCCGTAATGGGAATGTCGAGCCGTGCGACTGAATCGAACTCCTCTTGCATGTCTTTGACGAACTCGGTCCAACCGACATATTTGCGTCCGCCGAATGTGTAACTCACAATGTCGCTGTCGTGGGCCATGAGTCGTGACAGGGTCGCCAGGTCTTTCTCGGCATTTGCTCGGACGACCGCCCGTATGGTGGCTTCAGGACTTAAGGTATTGTCGGCCCTCGCGATGTGAGCGGGAAGGCCGGCGACGATCATTATGCCCAGCCAGCCCCAGCTTACAAAGATCAAGCGCATGAAGCAGTTCCGTTTTGATTTCCTTCCATGTCAGGGATCAACGGTGGCCTTGAGGTTGGGAAAATAGGCTACAGAGTGTGGTCGAAGTTGTCAATGCCTAATCCGCCGCCGCGGGATCGTGTGTGTTGGTACAGAGAATAATTGTGACATTGTCTTCACCGCCCCAATGCAATGCCTCTTCGATCAGCGCATCACAAGCTGTGTCAGGATTCGATCCCAAGTCGAGGAGAACCTCGGCAATCTGCGCATCGTCGAGCATTTTGGTCAATCCGTCGGTACACAAGAGAATCCGATCGTCGGGGTGAAGGGCATGAATGACGACTTCCGGTCTCACCTTCTCGCCGATGCCGAGCGCGCGCGTCAGCACGTGGCGCTCCGGGTGAGTGAGCGCTTCCTGCTCCGTCAACTTACCTTCCCGGATATAGCGGTTGACCAGCGAGTGATCTCGCGTCAGCAGTGTAAGGGTGCGGTCACGAAACAAGTAAGCGCGGCTGTCGCCGACGTAGACCAGGATCGCGCAGGGCTCGGGAGAGGCGGTGATGTATGCCACCACCACCGTAGTTCCCATGCTTTTTAGTTTGGGTTGTTCCTGCACCTTGCCTAAAATAGCCTGGTGAGCGGTTTGAAGAATGTTCGGCAGGAGTGCGACGCAATCGTCTCGCCCGTTCTTGAAGGCGTTCGCGTGCGCCTCGACCTCGCGCGTGATAGTTTCGACGGCCAGCCGGCTCGCCACGTCCCCACCCGCATGCCCGCCCATGCCATCCGCCACGATCCAAGTATGCAGATGGTTGAGGACCGCGAAACTGTCCTGATTGGTCGTGCGGATCAACCCTTGATCTGTTTTTCCAGTACCCAACCACACTATAGGATCACCAATTCACGCGACAGATACGACTATCTAACGTATTGCGCTGGGAAGGTTACTCGGCCCATAACGCGCGACCATGCCATCATACAGTGCCTGGGCTAATTGTTCGAGATTGCGCGTATCTGCTGCATTATACCGAAGGAGCAGATCGAGGGAAGCACTTTGACCATTTTGCCATCCGTTCCACAGTCGCACGGCGTCCCATCCATCCAGCCCGCACACATCGGAGTCGCGCTCGATATCATAGTGCGGTTCAATGTATTTGAGTCCTCCTCGCAAACCGAGCCGCCTTGCCGCAAAGCAAAGATCAAAGTGCGGGAGCGCGCATCGCAAGCCAGGAAATTTGGCGCGAAGATAGGGGACATCAAAGACACTGCCGAAAAAGGTCACCAGCAGGTCATGTTGCGAAAACACCTCGTTCAATCGCCTCTCATTGAGTGTTTCGCCTTGGACCAGGCTCGTCATGAGTCCATTTGAATACAGACCCACCACGGTAACGTCGCCCTCATGCGGGGATCCGCCGTTCGTTTCGATAACCAGATAGAGCGTGCGGGGACGAAAAGTGCTGAAGAGGCGCCAGTGGTCCCGCGATTTCAAACATCGTGCGAAGTAGAGCGCGTCGTGAGACTGAAGGTGAGCCATGGCGGAGGCGACCGCTTCGTCGTACTGCGCTTTGCGTGGGCGCGACATGCCAGCGATCGAAGTCTGCCGGAGAAAGGTCGGCCAATGGAGCACGCCGTCCTCCCACAAGCGGCGTTCTGTAACATCGCCGATTCCTTTCAGGAATACAAAAGTGGATTGCAGCACGGCGAGCGGTTTCCTCCTCGGCAAGCGGGGAATTGTAACCTTGATTTCAAAAAATAAACAAGCTACAGTCCGCTTTTGACGCGGGATTTCGGATCGAGGCGGGTGAGGAAGGATGGCAGAGCCGAACAAGCGCATTAAGATCAGTGTGGGCCCCATTCAGCTTGAGGCCGAGCTCAAAGCGACGAAAACTGCAGAAGGCGTGTATGCTGCATTGCCGATCGAAGCGGCATTGAACACATGGGGCGAGGAGTTGTACTGTAAAATCCCCGGCGTGAAAGACCATCGTGAGACGGCGACGACCCAGGTCAAAGTGGGAGATGTCGCGTTTTGGGGAGCAGGGGAGGTCCTGGCGATCTTTTTTGGACGAACGCCCATGAGTATGGGGCCCGATCCGGTGCCGGCCGATCGCGTCAATATCATCGGCCGTATCGTGGGCGATGCGACCCGCCTGCGGCAGGTGACGGCGGCGTCGACGATCAAAGTCGAACGCGCGTAGACGATGAGACTCTCGAAAGAGCGTATCTATCACATGGCCGAGTCACTCGCCTCTCGGCTTGAAGCCGAGGGCTATCTGGAGTTAGTGGGTGAGCGGAACGCGCTGGTGGGATCACTTGACCGGGCGATTACGGAGGAACTCTCAGTCGAAGACCGGTTGAATGCGGAGATCCGGCAACTGATGAAGACCTATGAAGCTCAGATCGAGAGCGGGCAAGTCGATTACCAGAAGATGTTCACGATGATCAAAAGCAAGCTCGTCAAGGATCGGAGACTGATCCTTTAAAAAATGGTGAGTGATAAATGTTGAAGGTTGAATTGGGGTCGAAGCTAGGTCGGAAAATCCAAGCATCATCATTCAGAATTCTACGGAAACCTCTTGTTAAGCGAAGATAAGGTCAGCCATCTATCGCATGTCATCTTAGGTGCGCTGAAGAAGAACACGGCGGCTCGCCTTAAAGGCGAGGAAGCCCGGGCGTTGCGTGAGATCAAGCGAGTGCTGGCTGCCGAGCTTGTTCATGAGCAACAGATTGATCATCTGGTACGGGCGCGACTGGCATCCTATTCGCGACCGATTGTGGAAGGTGGTCAAGAGTGGGAGGTGCTGTATCGCAAGACGTTTGAAGAGGAATTACGGAAGACGCGCAAATTGTAAAGTAACGACCCGTGACACATGAACACGTATGAGGAGGGGGCTTATGAAATTGATTCACATTGTCCTGGCGTTAATGATGGTTGTGTGGGGACTCTCAGCCTGTTCGAGTAAGCCGAAGGCCAAACCGCTCATTCCGCTCGCGCTTGCGACGACCGTGCAAGGCGCGGCAGCCGGCTACAACGAGCAGGGCATGCACGCCTATCAAAGCGGGCAGTTCAGCGACGCCAAGAACTATTTTAGCCAGGCGGTGGCGGCTGCGCCAAAATCCGGGCATGCCCATTACAATCTCGGTTTAGCCCTGAATGCCCTGGGCGAGACGGAGCAGGCGCACGCGCAATTTATCGAAGCTGCGAATCTGGAGCCAGGCGATAAGACGATTTGGGACTCACCGGCCTTGCGGCCGTTTGGATCGCCGGAAACGCCTAAGCAAGCCAAAGAGCATCCTACCGCGACACAAAGGCCGACGTTCGGAGGCGGACCTCGGTAAAGGACGAGTATCGATATGGCGGAGTCTGAGGCGGCAGGCGAATTAGCAGTCGGCGATAAGGCGCCGGAATTTTCGTTGCCCAACGAGGCGGGCAAGGTTGTCAACCTGAAGAGTCTGAAGGGCCGGCAGGTCGTCCTCTATTTCTATCCCAAAGACGATACACCCGGGTGCACCAAGGAGGCCTGTGGGTTTCGCGATTCACTGAAGCCCATCGGCAAAACAGGCGCCGTCGTCTTGGGCGTCAGCGCAGACGGTAAAGACTCGCATGAAAAGTTCATCGCGAAATATGGACTGCCGTTTTCCTTGCTCAGCGATGAAGATACAACGATCTCGAAGGCCTATGGGGTCTATAAGCTCAAGAATATGTATGGAAAGAAGTATTGGGGAATTGAGCGAAGTACCTTCGTGATCGATCCTGCCGGCAAGCTCAAGGCGATTTTCCGCAAGGTGAAAGTGGATGGCCATGTGCAAGAAGTCTTGGCCGCATTGAAATGAGTGCTGCGTGATGTATGACGGATATGGGAAAGCCCTGTGGACGAGTGACCCGACTGCGTTGGATGTCTGCTGAAACAGTTCTGCCCGCGCTGATTCTCCTCTTGTTGGTATTGTCCCCGGAACACATCCTGTCGGCTGATAAAATCGCCGGCACCCTGTCCGTCAAAGATGTGTTGGCCATGCCTGGCCAACCGGCCAGAATCGAAGCCAAACTGGTTCGCATCGGATTGGTAGGAGAAACCGGACTCGGCGGCGAGAAACTCGAATTGGTCATCGAAGGAAAAGTTGCGGCGACCGCGATGACGGGAGGGGATGGTCGAGCTTTTTTTGAATACAAACCGACGATGCGGGGGAATCATACGATGACGGTGAGGGTCGCTTCGAATACGAGAGTCACGAGTTCCGAAACCACTGCCACTCTTGCGGCATGGGAACGACGGCGGTCTATTCTGTTCGTTGAGATGGCGGCGCTTGTGGAGGAATCGAAGATACCGTTGATATCCGTGCCGGCCATTTCGGGGCTCGCTCGCCCAAGCGAGCTGGTTCCCGTTCCTGATGCAGCGAATGAACTGACCCGACTAACGCAGTTCTATTATAACGTGGCGTATCTTGCCTGGTTGGGGAAAGACTCGTCGCCTGCGATCAGTCAAGCAGGAGACATTCGTGACTGGCTTCGCACCCACAAGTTTCC
This sequence comes from Nitrospiraceae bacterium, assembly GCA_052389595.1. Taxonomy (GTDB): domain Bacteria; phylum Nitrospirota; class Nitrospiria; order Nitrospirales; family Nitrospiraceae; genus JBQTHT01. Next base: position 298 of record JBQTHT010000043.1, on the reverse strand, counting down.
GTTGGGGCTCGCGATAGCCGTGAATCCTGGTCAAGAAGCTCTCGGCCAGAAACTCGACGAACTGAAAGCCGGAGGCTGGACAGTCCTAAAAGCCGGCATCGGCCGTACCCGCGCCTTCGCCGAAGTCTTGATCGAGCATCGCATCGAAGTCGTGATCGTCCCTGAACCAACCCGCGGTGACCTGCCGAGGAAGGCTAAGGTAGCCAAAGACTGGAAGGAAGTGAGAAAGAAGCTGTAGGGAGAAGGGTGGCGGGGCTGACCCACGGGCTCCCCGAGCGCGCACCATCAGAAAATGCGC
>JBQTHT010000042.1:0-1970 GCA_052389595.1 Nitrospiraceae bacterium | reverse complement strand
AGTAGACCGGCCCTATCTAGACGAATTGATCGGCCAGTCTAGGCGCCTGACGTTGGCCGACGAGCGAGAATGGCGCTTATTGTTACATTATCGAGCGAATCTGTTCGGCGGGTACACCAGTGAGCAGGACGATCCGGGATTCTTTTTGTCTTCCGACGGTAAAACGAATCCCCAGGCAGAGCTCGAAGCGACGCTCGCCCAGTTGTTTTCGGAGGAGCTCGTGGGTCGGTCACAACAGCCGGCACAATGCGCCTTCGTGGCGCGCTATGGCTGGCTCAAAGAAAAATTGGCTTTCGATGATACACGCCTGAAGCCCCTCGCCTGCGAGCGATTCGAGCGGTGGCTGAATGAGTTCAACGCTCAATCCGTCACGCTCATTTTTCCCGCAGCCTTCATGAATAATCCCGCCTCCATGTTCGGCCATACCTTCTTGCGAATCGATCAAAAGGGCCAGACCAACCAAACGCGAATCTTGGCCTATACCATCAATTTCGCGGCGGATGTCCCGCCGAATGCAGGACTCGCCTATCCAATTCGGGGCATCTTCGGAGGATACCGGGGATATTACTCCACGATTCCTTATTATCTGAAGGTGCAAGAGTACCGGGATATTGAGAACCGCGACATCTGGGAATACCGGCTCAATTTCACCGAGGAACAAGTTCAGCGCTTGCTGAGGCATGCTTGGGAACTGGGCAACTCTTATTTTGATTACTTCTTTTTGAAAGAGAACTGTTCCTATCATTTGCTGTCGTTGCTGGAGTACGCCGACCCAGCCTTGCATCTCACCGATCAGTTTCTGTTCTGGACCGTGCCCGCCGACACGGTGAGGCTGATTGCCGCCCAGCCCGGTCTGGTAGGCGACATCGCCTATCGACCTTCACGGAGCAATGTGATTCGGCGGAAGCGGGAAACGCTGTCGCGTCAGGAAGCGCAGCGGTTCAAGGACATCGTGCGCGACGCGTCCGGGATGAAGTCTGAGGAATTTCTTCGGCTCGCTCCGAATCGACAAGCGTTCGTGCTGGACCTCGCTTCCGATTATTTGCGATACCAAGGAGAAGGCGAGGAGGGTGACACCTATAAGGAGCGCAACCAGGCTGTCCTAACAGCTCGAAGTGGGTTAAGGGTCCCGCCTGAGGAGGCGCCGATCATTCCCTTTGCCAAGCAGCCGGAATTGGGCCACAAAACATCGCGGGTCAGTGTAGGGGGAGGCTGGAGGAATAACGACACCTTTGAAGAGGTGACCGTGCGAGCCGGCTATCACGACCTGCTGGACCCGGAAATCGGATACACGCCGGATGCCCAGATCGAACTCGCGGGGCTCAGCCTGCGGCACTACAATCGCATGGATCAAACCAGGGTCGAGCGGGCCACGCTGGCGAACATCGTCTCGCTTTCGCCGATGGACTCGTTGTTTCACGCGCCCTCGTGGAAGATCAACGTCGGCATGCAGACGATTCGCCATCGCGATTGCCGGCTGTGCAGCAACGGGAATCTCAACGCCGGGATCGGAGCGGCGGCGGAAACACGATGGCTTCGGCGCGAGGTGTATTTTGTATTTGCGGAAGCTGAAGCCAACTACAGCCGTGCGTACGAGGAGCGACACCGCGTCGGCGGCGGCGGAACGATGGGCGTGCTCGCCGATATCACCGACCGCTGGAAGATGATGGTGTCCGGAACCTATCTCCGTTACGCGCTCGGCGAGAAGTCGGACGATGTGCGCTGGTTTGTGGGTCAACGCTACACGGTAGCCCGGAACTGGGCGCTCCGCTTGGAGTACAACCACCGCGACCACGACAATGACGTGCTATTCACGATCCAGGCGTTCTTTTAACCTGTGCGCGGGCGCTTCCCGACCCAGCTTCCTTTCTTGGGCCTTCGTGTGGGTTTCTGTTGAGAGTATCGGATCCGGCAGTCAGCCTCGGTGCCCCTTGCACTCGCCGGCTCGACTTGCTATGTAACGAGCCGCT
>JBQTHT010000041.1:0-5021 GCA_052389595.1 Nitrospiraceae bacterium | reverse complement strand
GGTGATCACGAATGCGATAGCCAAGGCCCCCATGATGGATTTCAGCAGCCAGGGATACTTATGGGCGCTGTCGCGCATCAACTTGATCATGCTAGGTCTCCCGTATCGGCTGGATTGTACTGAGCAGCGATCCCAAAAGGCAAGGGGCAGGGAGGGGTGGTCGGACTGTTCTTTGTGCTCGCGCATCGCGCACTTCGGAAAGTGCTCGCTGCACGCGCGCAGTCAGAGGCTACCCAGCCACCGTTGATCATCGGGACGGTCCGACGCCGACTAGTTCCCCGATTCCCCTATGCACTCCTGTATTTCATCAAACAAGACAGACTGCGAGTGGAAGGAGAAAAAAGTCTCAGTAATTCTTGCTCTGTAATGAACTTTCGCGGGGTCAGGGTTTAGTGCCGGCGGAGGGTGGTTCGGCGATAGTGAAGGTCTTCTGCCATTCGGCGGCCACGGTGTCGCGTTCCTCCATAGTCATGGCAGCGTATTTGTGGAACATCTGGGAGCCTTTCTTGCGGCGCCAGGCGACGAAGTTGAGGAAGTGCTCTTTGCAAAGCGAGCCGGTTCCCGCCGGGGCATACACGCGGACTTTACAATCTGAGGCGAAGCACGTGTGATCGGTCATTTCCTAGTTCCTATACATGATGTTCGAGATGAGTATGCCGAACGGTTGATTAAAAAAGCAATGGCCTGAGTCCTCTTACCGGGAGTGACTGGCTGAGTTTCTTGACGCGTCCGCCCTCGCTCCGGTATGTCAGTGACTTGTGAATAGATCACCTGTCTTGCAAGCTGTCGCGCTGATCTCGGTCGCGTTCCTTTCCGTCGCGTTTGACTGCACCTCGCCCTCTCGCCAAGGCCTTCCCCCCGGAAGTCCATTTGCCGAAGCGATCGGACAACCATCCGGCGTGATGCCTCAGGGAGTGGCGACCGGGGACATTACCGACCATTCGGCGGTGGTGTGGGTTCGTACTCAAGGGCCTGTTGAGGCGCACGTTGAATGGTGGCCGGTTGGTGATCCAACGAGCAGTCTGACGGGGAGGATAAGACCGGCTCCCCGCGCCCATCGCGCCAGTTTTAAGACCAGCCAGGAACAGGATTTCACGATCAAGATAGCCCTGGAAGGATTGGCTCCCTCCACTCGCTATCGCTATGAGATCTTTCTCGACAAGTCCCCCGCATCTACAGATCCGAAAAGCGCCGCTACCGGCGAATTCTCGACCGCTGCTGCGGTCGATCAACATACACCCGTGACTCTTCTCTGGGGCGGCGATCTTGGCGGACAAAAGCACTGCCGCGGTCCGGAGGGCGGGTACGGCATTTTCGACGTCATGCGCAATCAGCAGCCGGACTTTGCCGTGCTGCTCGGGGACCTCATTTACGGAGACGACACCTGTCCATCACCGCCTAATGCGGAAGGGAGTGAGTTCGTCGCCAGCTCGCTGGATCACTATCGGGCGAAGCATCGTTACCAGCGAGGTTCACCGGCGATGCAGCGGTTTTTGGCCGCCGTTCCCGTATTCGCCATCTGGGACGATCATGAGGTCCGGAACAACTTCGCTGGCCCCTATGACCCGCTCATGCCGGTGGGACGCCAGGCGCTGATCGAGTATTGGCCGATTCGCACGGGGCCGGATGATCCCTATCGCTTGTATCGTCAGCTCCGCTATGGCGCCGATCTTGAGTTGTTCATCCTGGATACCCGCCAATATCGCAGCCGGAATGCCGAGCCTGATGGGCCGCGTAAGACCATGTTGGGTCCGACGCAGCTCACATGGCTGCTGGATAGGCTGACCCAGTCGACCGCGACCTGGAAACTGATCGCGACCAGTGTGCCGTTATCGAACGCTAAGGGAGGCACGATCCTGATGCCGGGCAACGATAGTTGGGCGCGTGGAGCGGACGGCACAGGATTTCAAACAGAGCTCGGCGTCATCGTGGATGCGATTCTGTCCCGCCGGATTCGCAATGTCGTGTGGCTGGCGGGTGACGTGCATTACGTGCAAGGCAATGCGTATGATCCGAACGGTGATGGACAATTTGATTTCCATGAATTCATCGCTGGGCCTCTTTCCGCCGCTACACCATCGCCCGTTATTCCCAATACAGCATTTCGACCGAAGACCTTGTTCAGCCAGAGCGGATACATGAACTTCGGAAAGGCCACAGTGCGAGGGACCTCGTTGGAAGTGACGTTCATCGACAACGGCGGTAAAGCACGGGTTTCCCATAAACTCACCGCACAGTAACGCGCACTGGTCGCAATCTCGCCGGACCTGCGATTATTCCTTGCAATCAGAGCCAGTGGCCGGTTACCGTAACCTCTTCGGTTTTCGAGTGATCACTTCATTGAAGGAGACGCATGGAGAGTGCCTGGATCATCCAAACGATTTCGGTGTCCGGAGCCATCATGGTTCTCTCGGCCTATGCGCTCATACAAGGCGGGGTCTGGCGCGAACTGGATTCAGGCTATCTGGCGTTGAACCTCATTGGGTCCGTGCTGTTGGGCGTGGTGGCGCTTATCGAGCGACAAGCGGGATTTGTCCTGTTGGAGTTTGCCTGGGCAGGGCTGGCGATGCTCGGGGTGTGGCGGGCTTGGAAAGGCAGACGAGATCAGCAAACGACTTAAACACAAAGCGTGTGAATTTTTAAAAGGAGAGGAAATCATCATGGCGGGATTGATGTCGGCAGCGGAAGTATTCGACAAGGCAAGAGAGGCCGCCGTCGCGGCGACGGGTCCGGACGAGCGAGCGCTCCAGATTGACTACGATGAGCTCAAATTAAAAATCCAGGCGGCGCTTGGGGACCGAAAGGTGGCGCTCTGTCACTTGAACCGGTTTCTGCCCGAAGGTTATGAGGAGCAAGGACGACTGAATCTTGTGCTTCTGACCGCCGGCAACGTGCTCTTCGATATGGTGATCGGTGATTCCTATTTTCGGTATGACATCGTATCGGTCAAAGAATTGGATAAAGTGCAGATCATCGATGCGGTGTGGGAAAATCGCGAGAAACGTCGGGAAGAACCATTCTTGAGCCTGCGACTGATGCATGCCGAGGAGGCGCATCTGCTGTTGGCGCTGGATGACGACGAGCGTCAGAGCCTGCTCACATTCGCCGCCGCCGTCGGCAACGCCAGGAACCCGGAGAAATAGAATCTAGGCTTGAATTGCTGGTTGTAGTTTTGAGTTCTCCGGTTGGGCAACCGGACTCATAAACTCAATTCAAAACTAAACACTAGCTCCCCTTATCTTTCCACTAGTCGGGGCAGATAGGCAGCGTGCCTCTGCCTCGATCCCCCTTGGTATGTGCCGCCAGGAATTGCGCGGCTTCATCGAGACGGTTGGTTTCTCGCAGAAGCGCCACGTAGCTTTCCAGAATCACCGCCACATCGGCGTGCGTCGGTCCCAACGCCTTCTCATGGATGGCCAGGGCCCGCTGATACAAAGGTTCGGCCTTGTCATGCTGACCTTGTGCGTGGGCCAGCTTGGCCAGGTTATAGAGCGTCTTGGCCACGTCAGGGTGCGTCGATCCCAACACTTTCAGCCTGATGGTCAGCAGGCGCTGATAGAGAGGCTCTGCGTCGGCGTACTTCAATTGACTGCTGTACAGAAACGCGAAGCTGTCGAGGGTCGTGTCTAGACGTGGATCGCGCACTTCGAATTCTTCCGCCTTCTTAAGGGCAGCCGCCCACCGGGTTTCAGCGTCAGCGTACCGGCCTTGGCGAAACGCCTCCGAGGCTTTCGCCTGTTCTTGTTCCCAACTCAAACCCTGCTCAGAACGAGAACACCCGAGCAGCGCAGAGGGAGATGCCAGCACCAGGCATAACAGTGCGAGCAACCATGGTCGGCTCTGACGTCGCCATGTCATTGTTTGAAGGCCTCAGAGTATCGATGTGCGCGTGGGCGGATCATGGGCCGACACCCTAGGAAATGCGACTGAGTGACCAGGGTCGGTCATTAAGTAGTAGATGGGTTATAGAATGGAAGGCGATGGACGATTGCGTCGTGCCGTGCTCCGTCAATCTCGACCGCGAGTGGGGTGTTGATTTGTGAGAAATCACGTAGCGGAAACCCAAACGCAATCGTGCGCCCAAGTTGTGGAGAGTGGATCGCGCTCGAAATCCAGCCAACTTCCCGATCTCCACTAAAAATCTTTGCACCTTTGGTGGGAATGATGTTGTCCTCCAATACCAATCCCACCAGATGCCGGCGAACGCTGCCGTAGGTATCCATCCTTGCCACCACTTCCTGACCGGGATAGCAACCTTTGCTGAGGCTGAACGCCTTGCCTTCGAGATTGGCTTCGGGGGGAACGATCTCCTCGTTCAGATCGGGGCCAGCCTTAGGCAGGCCGGCTTCCATGCGGAGCGCTTCCCGCGCCTGATTGCCGAACGGCCTTAGCCCAAAGGCTTCGCCGGCTTTCGTGAGAGCGTCCCAGGCTGCTATCAGCCCATCGACTGGAATCATGATCTCGAGGTCGAATTCGCCGGTTTCTTCCGTCCTCATGAGGAACGTCGGCTGACCTGCGATGACGCTGTTCTGGATATGCAACGTCTTCAGGTCGGTGACATCGACGCTGAACACCGACTTGAGAAGGTCCGGCGCCTTTGGACCGCTTACGAGCAGCAGCCCCCAGCTCTCGGTGCAGTTCTCCATCTTTGCCTTTGTGCCGTATAGCAGGAATTTTCGCAATACGTGAAAGGTTGCGTCTCCGATCTCGCCGACATCTTCAAGCAATACAGAGTCGGCAAGAAGATACACTCGGAAATAAGACAGCATCTTACCTTTGTGACTGAGCAAGCTGGAATATAGGCCACGCCCGGCAGTGAGCGGCAGGATGTCATTGCTGATCACGCTCTGCAACCACTTAACCCGATCGTCGCCGGTGACCAGAATGCGGCCACGATGCGAGAGATCAGCGACACCCACCGCCCGTCGAACCACGGCATGTTCGGCGACCGCATCGTCGTAGTGAACCGGCATACTCCAGCCACCGGTTTCGGCAAAGACGGCGCCCAGCTTTTCATGGTG
>JBQTHT010000040.1:0-3019 GCA_052389595.1 Nitrospiraceae bacterium | reverse complement strand
AATTGTCGGCGAACCCTTCCCCCGCCCAGAACGCCAGCGTGCGCACTCGTCGCCCGGGCTCCGTCATTTCGGTGGCAAACACATAGCGCACGCCGAGCGCCGCCGCCAGATTCTTCGTCAGCGACCGGAAGAACTGCTCCCCGACGACCGCCGCGATGCCCTCGTCGATGCGGCGCAACAGAAGGTCGCCTTTCCGAACCCGCGCCTCCATGGCGAGTCGTTCGTACTCCGCCGCAGCTCTCGCGGCAAATATACCGTGGATCGACATCACCGGCTCCGCAGCGGGCATCGGGTCGGAGTTCATCACGGCAAGATGGCCTAACACTTTTCCGGCGGAGTCCACCACCGGCACGCCGCAGTAACTCTCCACGCCGATATCCTGGATCAACTGGACGTGCGGATAGAGCTCACGGAGTTTGCTCTGATGGTGCACACAATGACGCGACAACACCGTTTCGCAGGGGCAACGAGCCGGAACGTCAAATGGCGGAAGGGGCCGGCCCTTGCCCCAGCCGGCCTTCGAGCGGAATCGCGTGCCGTCTTCGGCAAGCTCGGAGATGTATGCGTAGTCGACGCCGAGCGCCGTCGCCAGGTTCTTCACGAGAGAGCCGAAAAAATCGGCGCCTACCTGAGCCGCCGTCCCTTCGGCGATGACGCGAAGCGTTTCCTCGCGCTCTCTCAAAGACGTTTCGATCACCTGCCGATAGATTTCGACGCCGGCCCGCTCGCCGAATAACTTAAACACCTCGATTTCTTCGGAGGTCAGCAGCATCGGCTTCACATCCATTGCGACCAAATGGCCGAGGACCTTCCCTTTCGGGTCTTTCAACGGCACGGCCAGATAGCTCGACACTCCCAACGTCACCAGATCCTGGTCCCGCGGGAATAATTTTTGGACGTCTTGCGCATAGTGACAGGTTTCGCCGTCGATCACCTTCGTGCAGGGTGTCCCATCCAGGCTGTATTCGATCTGGTCCACGTACCCGTCGCCCTTCCAGAAGGCGAGCGTCCGGATCCGTGCCTCGGGGAGGAGATAGCCCACGAAGGCATAGCGAATGCCCAGCGCCGCCGCCACGTGCCGGACGAGCTCACGCAGAAAATCCCCACCCGTGGAGATGATGGTGCCTTCGACGAGCGAGCGGAGGAACTCGTCCGCCTTGTGGCGCGCGATGAGAAAAGGATCCTGTCGGAATGTGCCTTGTGCCAGATCTCGGCGCGCGCGACGCAGTTCCAGTTCGGTCATCACTTCGCTGCCGAGGGTGCGTAACGCCTCCGCCTGTTCTTTGGTGAGTTCGCGCGGCACTCGATCGATCACGCACAAGGCGCCGAGCACGTGTCCCCCTGAGCCGATCAACGGCATACCGGCATAAAATCCGATGTGCGGCTCTCCGGTGACCAGTGGATTGTCGGCGAACCGGTAGTCGGACTTGGCGTCAGGCACGACAAAGAGGTCGGTCTGATTCAGGACATGGGCACAGAAGGAGAGGTCGCGTGCCGTCTCCTCAGCGGCGAGGCCCACTCGGGCCTTGAACCATTGACGACGTTCGTCGATCAGACCGACGAGGGCGATGGGAGTGTTACAGACTTGCGCGGCAAGCTGGGCCAACCTATCGAAGTTGGGTTCCGGCGGGGTATCCAGGATGTCATAGAGGCGGAGTGCGTCGCAGCGCGCAGCTTCGTTGGGAGACAGAGGAGCAGTCTGCAAGGAATACCTCGAGGCCGGAGCATCCACGAATGAGCCAAAACAGTACCACCCACCTGTTAAGGTTTCAACTCCCTCATCGACTGCCTGGGCACAGTACCTAGGAAGCACGCTGCTCAATCATCAGTCGCAACCCTTCACGCATCACGCGTCACCCTTCACGCTTCAGCTCTGGAATCGGCCGAGACAGGGCGGAGCTTACAACACGGAAGGTTTGATACAATCGGCTGAATTGCGCTATGTAATGTGCGACCGAACAACGCGACTGACATGACAGAGAGGATGGACCCGATGGACCCGAACGAGCGGCTGATTAAGACCAAGGAACACTGGGCCAAAGCGCGGCGCGGCGGCGAGGAACGCGAAGTCTTCGAAGAAGGCAATGACCGCCTGCCGCCCGGCCAGCACGTCGTCGAAACATGGCCGGTGCTGGATCTCGGGCGTAAACCGGAGATTGCTTTAGCGGAATGGAAGCTGACGATCGGCGGGTTCGTCGCGAACCCGACCACGTGGACGTGGAAAGATTTCCTGGCGCAGCCTTCGTTCAAAGATATATCCGATTTCCACTGTGTCACGTCCTGGAGCCGGTTCGATAACGAATGGGAAGGCGTGAGCTTCAAGCGGGTGATTGAAGTGGTGCAGCCGTTGTTGCCGGCGAAATTTGTACTGTTCAAATCCTACGACGAGTACACGACCAACCTGCCGCTCGAAGCCTGCGACGATGACGACGTACTGCTCGCCTACCAGTGGAACGGCAAACCACTCTCGAAGGAACATGGCGGGCCGGTCCGCATGATCGTACCCAAGCGCTACGCCTGGAAGGGCGCGAAGTGGGTCAAAGAAATCATCTTCTCCGACAAAGACGAAAAAGGCTTCTGGGAAGTGCGAGGCTATTCCAACACGGCGCTTCCCTGGACGAACGACCGGTACGGTTAAGTTTCCCTCGCCCTACCCCCTCCCTGTGGGAGAGGGGTCTCTCACAAACTGATTGGCGCAGCCACTTGCGCCCCCCACCCTACCCTGTGGGAGAGGGTGTCTCGAACACTGGGGAAGTAGGCCTGTGGTAATCGCTCATTTCCGGCACATCAAACAGTTCCCCGCCTGAGGTCACGAGTTCAATATGAGGCTTCACCCCCTGATACTCGGGCCCCGCTAGTCCATTCAGAAGAAAATTGTCGGGCTTTCCGGATTGGGCCGCCGGTAACGTCAGAAGAGTCTCCTTCGCTCAGTGTCTCGGCTGGAGCGAACAGTCCTGCCTGTCTGTCATCTAGCTGACAGACACGACAGATTCCCATCCGTTAAAATGGCGCCGTGCGG
>JBQTHT010000039.1:0-4295 GCA_052389595.1 Nitrospiraceae bacterium | reverse complement strand
TGTTCAGCGGGCGATGTCAGGCGCCGCGTTGAACTGGGTTCAATGCCTTTTGGCGACCCCGGTGGTGCTCTGGGCCGGGTGGCCGTTATTGTTGCGCGGTTGGCAATCGATCCGGCGTCGAAGTCCCAACATGTTCACGCTGATTGCCATCGGGATCGGTGCGGCCTATGGCTACAGCACGTTCGTGACGTTCTTGCCCAATCTGGTACCGGTATCGTTCCGCGCAATGAATGGAGCCGTGGCGGTTTACTTCGAAGCTGCGGCGGTCATCACCGTGCTCGTGTTGCTCGGGCAAGTGTTGGAACTTCGCGCGCGCAGTCAAACGACCGGAGCCATCAAAGGGTTACTAGGCTTGGCTCCGAAGACCGCTCGTCGCCTGCGCCCGGATGGGACAGAAGAAGAAATTTCCATCGATCACGTTCATCCGGGGGAGCGCCTGCGCGTTCGTCCAGGTGAAAAGATTCCCGTCGACGGCCTGGTACGGGAGGGAGGAAGCGCGGTCGATGAATCGATGGTGACCGGCGAGCCGATACCGGTGGAAAAAGCGGTAGGGGATCGAGTGATCGGCGGGACGATCAATGGCCTGGGGACCTTCGTGATGGAAGCGGAGCGGGTTGGGGCCGAAACGCTCCTGGCCCAGATCGTCCGTATGGTCAACGACGCGCAACGGACTCGCGCGCCGATTCAACGGATCGCCGATGCGGTGGCCGCGTACTTTGTCCCATTGGTCGTCGTCGTTGCGATTGTTGCGGGTGCGGCTTGGGTCGTGTGGGGGCCGGAGCCACGGCTGGCCTATGCGCTGATCAATGCTGTGGCAGTCCTGATTATCGCCTGCCCTTGCGCGCTGGGTCTGGCGACGCCCATGTCCATCATGGTCGGGACCGGTCGAGGGGCGACCTTAGGCGTCCTAATCAAAAAGGCCGAGGTGCTTGAGGTTTTAGAAAAAGTCGATACCCTGGTGTTCGATAAGACGGGGACGCTGACCGAGGGCAAACCAAAGGTGCTGAGCATGCGAGTGGCGCCTCCTTGGACCGATATCGAGCTGCTCCGATCGGCGGCAAGTTTGGAGTTGGGCAGCGAACATCCCTTGGCGACAGCCGTCGTCGCCTGGGCAAAAACCCGCGATATCAAGCTGCAGCCTGCTCAGGAGTTTCAGTCTTATACGGGAAAGGGAGTCGTGGGAAAAGTAGAGGGTCGAACCGTCGCGTTAGGCACTGCGGACTTTCTCCGCCAGGATGTGGCAGTTCCGGAAATCGAACTCCAGGCTCTGGACGCCGAAGCCGATAGTTTACGGCGGGATGGACAGACAGTCCTGTTCGTCGCTGTGGATCAGCGAGCGGCCGGCCTATTGGGTGTCGCCGATCCGATTAGAGCTTCGACGAAGGAAGCCATTCACCTGCTCCGTGAAGAAGGACTCAAACTGATCATGATCACGGGAGACCATCAAGCCACGGCTGAATCGGTGGCGAGAAAGCTAGGGTTGGATGAGGTGCGAGCCGGGGTGTTGCCCGAGCAGAAGGGTGAGATCGTCAAGCGTCTTCAAGCAGAGGGGCATGTGGTCGCCATGGCGGGAGACGGGATCAACGATGCGCCGGCGTTGGCCCAAGCCAATGTCGGGATTGCGATGGGAACGGGAACCGATATCGCGATGCAGAGCGCGGGTGTGACACTTGTGAAGGGCGATCTCCGCGCGATTGCCCGCGCGCGTCGGCTCAGCCGCGCGACGATGCGAAATATCCGGCAGAATCTTGTCTTCGCCTTTCTATACAACATCCTGGGCGTTCCGATTGCGGCCGGTCTGTTGTATCCGATCTGGGGACTGTTACTGAGTCCCATGATTGCAAGTGCGGCCATGATCTTCAGTTCAGTGTCGGTCATCACCAACGCGCTGCGGCTTCGTCACGCCGAGCTATGATCACGAATGAGAGGTAGCGATCGATGCGAAAGACGTTCGTAGGATTCTGGGTTATGGGATTGGTCTTCCTCGCTTGCATCGAGGCGACCACGCATGAAGCCATCGCCGGGAGCCGTCTCATTGCTGTCGGAGCCGGCGGGGACCTACAAGCTCAGGTTCGCGGCACTGCGGTGAAGGTGATCCCTGCCGTGGTGAGCATCGCATCCACCGTCATGGTCAGGGATCAAGCGTTCAGCGATGAAGGACTTCCGTTTGGGTTGTTTCGCGAACCGCCGGCTCGGCGGCAATATGGCCAAGGTTCGGGGGTCATCGTTTCTGCAGACGGCTATATCATCACGAATAACCATGTGGTCGCCGACGCGGTGGATGTTGAGGTGATACTCGCCGATCGGCGTCAATTCAAGGGCCGAGTCGTGGCAACCGACCCCAAGACCGATGTGGCGGTCGTGAAAATCCACGCCACCGGGTTGCCCACGGTTCCCTGGGGGGACTCGGCCGCCTTATCGGTGGGCGATTTTGTCTTGGCCATCGGCAATCCGCTTGGATTGAGCCGGACCGTGACCTTCGGGATTGTCAGCGCCGTCGGACGCGCCGATGTCGGTGTGGCGGACTTTGAGGATTTCATTCAAACCGATGCGCCGATCAATCCCGGTAATTCGGGCGGCGCGCTCGTCAACACGCTTGGTGAACTGGTCGGTATCAATACCGCCATCGCGAGCCCGACCGGCGGCAGTGTCGGTGTCGGATTTGCGATTCCCAGCAACATGGCCCGCACCGCGATGCAGAGCCTTATCAAGACCGGGCGAGTGGTGCGGGGGTTCCTCGGCGCGTCCACTCAGGATGTGACGCCGTTGCTCGCCAAGCTGTTCCGATTGCCGGATATCAAGGGTGCGATCGTGACCGATTTGCAGGCCAAGGGCTCGGCTGAGCGGGCCGGTCTGCGTCGAGCCGATGTGGTGACGCGCTTCGACGGGAAAGACGTGATGGACAGCGGGCACCTTCGCAATCTCATCGCGGTCACGACGATCGGCAGCCGCCATCGCCTGGATATCATTCGCGACAGCAAGCCGATGCCGGTCGAATTGGTGGTGCAAGAGGCGCCGCGAGAACGGGCGCGCAAGACGCCGGCCAGGGAGCCTGGGGAAGAACCGCATCCGTTGGCCGGAGTCATTGTGGTCGCAGTCACGGCCGCCTCGGCTCGCCAATTGGGGTTGGTTTCGGTCTCCGGTGTTGTCGTGACGGATGTCGAAGAAGGCAGTTTGGCCGAAGCAGCCGGCCTAGTCCCCGGCGATGTGTTGCTGGAACTTAATCGGCAACCATTGCCCAATTTCTCAACCTTCCAACGTCTCGCCGAGCCACTCAAACCGAAGGATGTTGCCCTGCTTCTCGTGAACAGGCAAGGGACGGTGCTGTACGTGCCGGTCCAAGGAGAGTGAATCCAGGAATTGACGGGGACTCGTGGTTCCGTACATCCCGAAGAGGCCCATTCGGCCTCTGTCGGAAGGAGTCCTTCGAAAATTCCCTCGTTCTGCCAGAGTCTCGCTACAGTAGAGGTTCTGCGGAACGGCCTGTTAGGTCTGCAAGTGAGGAGCTGTGAGTGCATCATCCATCTCGACGCCGCCGACCATCTCGTCCCGCCTCGGACAGGATGTTTCGGCTTCAATTCTCAATCCTTCTCGTACGGTCGGGTACGCCGTTGATACATTGGTTTCTTTTCTGATGAGTTCCACGGTTTCTCGTGGGAACTAAGGAGGCGCGTCCTTTGCAAGTATAGCTACTGAATGCAGTCATGCTAAGTGATGGAAGGCCGTGATAACACTTGGTCGTTGAATGCCGTCGTTGTCAGTCGCAGTTGACAGTCTGCATGCCGCTGCACACGAAGCCTGACACTTATCATTGTGACACAGGTCGGATTACGAGCGCAGTATTTGAATGGTCGCCAACAGACCAACATTGTAGGAAGGCATAAGGAGGCTCGAATGACATGGCCATGCATCTGAACCGCCCGTCCTTTTCATGGGGCCTCGTTGCCACTGCACTGAATTGCACGATTGTGTTAGCGGGCTGCTCGATGGAAACCAAACAGGCACCGCCCAGGTCGCCGCAGCCGACTGCGGGCCAGAAGCCAGGTCTCGGCCAGCGACAATTGGATCCACAACAAGCCGCGCGGCTAAAGACTGTGATGACCCCCTTACTTCAAACGATGGATAACCAGATCCCGCTGGATAAAGTCCGCATCGGGATAATGGACGATCCCCATATCAATGCCGCCAATGCTGGCGGCGGCGAATTTTATGTGACGACCGGACTGCTTATGAAGGCTAATGATGAGCAGCTTGCGGGTGTTATGGCGCATGAGGTCGCGCATGCCGATCTCGGG
>JBQTHT010000038.1:0-2114 GCA_052389595.1 Nitrospiraceae bacterium | reverse complement strand
CCCCCGTCCAATTCTCGACGAAGAACCTCACGATAATCTTTATTCTTGAGTATGGGCGGGGCTTGGAGCAGAGGTAAGGACGTGGCCATGTTACCCACTCATGATCGCTTGGGAAGTTGACAGGGTCGCAGGCGGTTTGCCAGACTTCGCTCCATGACCGCCATCAATCCGGACGACGTGAAGTATGCGCTGGAGGTTCTGGAGCTTCAGCTTCCTGTCACCCGCGCACAACTGGACCAGAAGCGACGAGAACTCTTACACATCTGGAATCCGCACCGCTACGCCAACCTGACCAACAACCCCCGAAAGTATATGCAGATGTTCAAGAAGGGCGAGGCGATGACGAAGGAGATCGAGGCGGCGTCCAAAGTCATAGCCGAATGGCTCGCCGCGAGCGATTACGGTCAATCGTGAAGCGTATCTCATGAAGCGCAGGCGGGGAGGACCTCCGAACCCTTTACAAACGCTTCACGCTTCACGTACGACGCTTCACCCCACCCCGTGGCTGACCACCCGCGTCATCGTCGTCTCGCCTTCCTTTCCGCTTTCACTCTCACCAAGCGCCACCGGCCACGTGACCAACCCTGAGACACTGTCTGTTGGAACGACCGCCCCTTCTTTCCGTTGCGCGTAAATCTGCGGGAGCCGATTCGTCCCAAACTTCGAGATGTAGAGGAACACGTGCTCACGGGCATTCACCCGCACCGCCCAGGGTTGAAAATCGTTGTGATAGAACTCCTCGCAGAGTTGCATCGCATCCAGACAGGAGAGGCCACCCGGCTCATTCAGCGTGTAGTAATAGTCCAGCGGCAGATCGTATTCCTCCTGCTTGTGGATCGTGATGCCGAACTTTTCCGGGCTGCGGACCATCGGCGTGTGCCGGTAGGCGACGAAATAGAACAGCTCCACGGAGTGGATCGCCGGCTGGTTCTCGATGATGAATTGCCGCGTCTCTAACGCCTCATCGCGCGTCTCGCCGGGGAAGCCATAGAACGCCATCACGTGATTCCAGATGCCGGCCTTCGCGGCTTGAGTCAAATTATTCTGGATCACGCTTTTCTTCGCGTGTTTGTCCATCAAGTTCAGCACACGCTCGTTGGCTGACTCCATCCCGTAGTACAGCGTGCAGCATCCGGATTTCGCCGCGAGGTTCCATATCTCAGGGTCTTGAAGCGACTCTTCGAAGCGAATCAGCGTCGTCCACTTAATTCCCACGTCCTGCTCGACCAGGAGTTGCGTCACCTTCTTCAGGAGCGCCGGCGGATAGGATTCGTCCGAGAAGAGAAAATGGCGGCAGTGATACTTATCCCGCAGCGCCTTGATCTGCTCGATGACCTGACTGGCCCCCATGCCTCGATACTGGTCGAAGTAACCCTGGCCGTGGTCACAAAACGTACAGCGGCCCCAGTAGCAGCCACGCGTGGCAAGGTAGGGAATGATCAACTCTGGTACGAAATAGCGATCGAGCGGTAATCCATCAAAGTCCGGCAACGGCAGCGCGGTGGTTTTCTCGGTATAGACTTCCTGGTTCAGTCGGATCCCGTGCTCTCCGTCCCGATATAGAAGATTCGGCACCGCGGAAAATTCCCGCTCGCCGTTCAATGCCTCGATCAGCCACATCAGCGCGTGCTCGCCTTCATACAAGATGGCCGAATCAAACACCCTCGTGAAGAACTGCTCAAGCTTCGGCAACTCTTCCTGCAGCCGCGTGATGACGTTCCCGCCAACCACGATGTGAATGTGGGGGAAGGATTCCTTGATCATCTTGCAGAATGTGAGGCCGGCCATGAGCTGCATCTGCGTGCCGATCGAAAGACCGATCACCTCCGGCTTCTCCTTGCTCACCGCCGGCAGTACGAGCTGGTTGCAGATGTCGCGATAGACATTTACCTGTTCATCGTCCAGGCAGGCGAACACTTCTTTGGAGACACCGGGCCGATAGCCGAGATTGCTCTCCATCGGGTAAAACACGAGCGAGGCGGGATAGTAGGCAGCCGAGATGTACTGCATCACCTCGCGGAACGTATTGAGCGCCCACTCCAGCTTCTCGGCTTCGTAGAATGCTTGACCGCGAACGGTCTCTTTCGCCTGCTCCGCCCGTTCAGCCAGATCAA
>JBQTHT010000037.1:0-3783 GCA_052389595.1 Nitrospiraceae bacterium | reverse complement strand
GGAAGATGTTCCGGCTCGATCCCATGGCCTGTATCCTCGATAGCGACGACGACCTCGCCTCCGACCGCGTCTAGGCGGACGGTCACAGCTCCGTCAGACGGTGTGTACCGAAGGGCGTTGTCGAGTAAATTGATCAGCGCCTGCTTGAGCCATTGCGCATCGCCGAGGATCGGCGGGACCGATTGGGCTTCAAGCGTCAGGCTGATTCGACGATCATCGGCAAGAATGGTGAGTTCGTCCACGAGATCTTGGAGCAAGGGTTCCAGGGCAAGCAGTACGAGTTGTACCGGAGGCTTGTCGCTCGTGAACTTCGCGAGCGTCAACAGGGAGCGAGTGAGCGTGATCAGTCGTTCCACTTGCTCAAGATTGTTGATGAGCGCCTCACGATATTCCTCGGGGGTCCTGGCTTTGAGGAGCGCAACCTCCAGGTTGCCCTGCAAGACCGTCAAGGGCGTTTGCATTTCGTGGGCGGCGTGGTCGACAAAGCGCCGCTGACTTTCAGCGCTTCGTTGGAACCGGTCCATCACAGAGTTGAAAGCCTGGGTCAGCCGACGAAACTCCTGATAGGCTGAATCCAAATCTATTCGTTTCCCCAAGTCAGCTTCGGACATCGTTTCCGCGCTCGTACTCAGCACCTCGATCGGGGTCAGGACTTTCTTGGCCAACCACCCACTGCCTACCCAGGCGACGAGGAGGATTGTCCCAGATCCAAGGGTCAGGAGGATCACGAGGCCCTTGAGGGTCTTTTGATAAAGGAGCAGGGATGCTTCCGCATGCAGAACGTACCGCACCGGACCCTGCCGAGGGATAGGGAAGAACAGATGTCGAATGGGGGTACCATCGGCCGACTCAACGGTTTCAAACACCGTGTTCCCGCGACGAACTCGGTCGAACACCTTATCATCGTGAACCGGATGCTGTGCCACCGCCTCGGCGCCTTTCCAGACCACCCGACCATCCGGCGAGTAGACCAGGAGAGAATGGGCTACCTCCTGTAACTCATGCTGTTCTTTCTCGCTTCGGCCCACCTCGGCAGCGAGCATAAGGTCCTCATCAGGACTCTCGAGGAAGTTGGGGTGCTGCTCAACGATCTTGGCCAGCGTCCCCGCCAACCCTAACAGACGGCCATCCACAAACCGGCGCAACAAGGCGTCGCCCCCGACGTAAATCAGAACAGAAAAGACAAGGAAGAGCCCTGCCATCAAGGTGAGCGCAGACTGGCGGATCAGGCCACGCAGGGACTTCATGCGACCGGTTCCGGCTCCTCCAGCATGTAGCCCGCGCCGCGTACCGTGGCGATCAGCGGTGGTGAAAAATCTCGATCAATCTTCGCGCGCAAGGCCCGAATATGGGCGTCCACGATGTTCGTCATGGGGTCATAACTGATGTCCCACACGTGTTCGATGATCGTCGTTCGCGTCAACACCCGATTCTTGTTCCGCAAGAGAAACTCGAGTAGCGCATATTCTTTATTTGTAAGCGCGATTTCTTGTCCAGACCGCCAGACCCGGTGAGAAGCCGGATCCAGCTCCAGATCAGCTGCTTTCAGTTGGGTCAATTGTTGCGGAGCTCCCCGGCGCAGCAAGGCCCGGACTCGAGCCAGCAGTTCTGCGAACGCGAAGGGTTTCGTCAGAAATTGGTCCGCGCCGGTATCGAACCCGGACACCTTATCATCCACGGTGTTGCGCGCTGTCAACAGCAATACCGGAGTCGCATTTCCCTTCGCCCGAACACGACGGCAGAGCGTGAGGCCATCGAGCTTGGGTAACATGATGTCGAGGATAAGAAGATCGTATGGATTCACCAAGGCCAACTGCAGCCCTTCTTCGCCATCGGCCGCGAAGTCCACCGCATACTGCTCCTCCTTCAACCCTTTGCGGATGAACTGGGCCAAGTCCATGTCGTCTTCAACGAGCAGGATTCGCATGATCTCTCCTGATACCCCAATGTGTCTCGGATCGGACCCGGGTGTAATATGGTTCTAAGGTCCAATAAGCGCATTCAAAGACTAGCTCTATTTATGATCTCACTTGATCGCCTGGTCATTCTGCTGTGAGCAGGAAGAAACTGCAAGCTAGGTACGCCACGGACTGCCGCGACCCGTTTTTGAGCCATTATTCCCCCATTCCCATTCTCCCCGAGGAGAAGCGGGCAACAGCTTGGTGTTATGCAGCCTGAACGATTTCCTGGACTGATTGAGGCACTCGCGGGTTGTGCGTAGCGAAACGCTGTGGCTTGGAATCGGCGTTGCGATCCCGCGGAAGCCCGAAAAACTCTTCTGATAGACGGTCCGCGGCTCATGGTGAGCCGCGGACCGTGCTTAGCAACATAAGTGTCAACCTACAGGCAGCGTGCTCTTCCCGCAGAATCGACGTTCACGATACAGTCACTCACCAGTTATGAAAACTTGGTTGGAAACTGCTTCACCAACGCCATCGTCAACGCATCGGCAATGACGTAGACGTGTTGTCGCATGACCTGCCAGGTTTGTGCTTCGTGCGCATAATCCTTCTCCTGGAATTGGGTGATTTGGGCAACATGATGGGCCCCATGCGCAGCGATCAGACCCCGAACGGTATCTTTCGAGAGATTGGGATTGGCTCCACTGAGGAATACGGCGATGTCGTCGGCATTCGAGGCCAAGTGAGCAAGCGCGGCATCCTGCTGGCGCTTACTCCCGACGACGGTGGCCTCGGAGTATTCTTTAACCGCGCCATAATGGCTGGCCAGTAGGGTAAAGAGCTTCTCCGATGCCGCTTCGCCGTAAAACGGCGTAATTGTGCTCGCAATCTGTTTCGCGTTGGTCACCACGTCCTTCTCCGCAGCATCCCGAGCCGCTGGATTGTTCGTCGCGTTGTCCAAGACGACATTTCGAATCCAGAAGATGTGTCCGGCCCACAGGTCACGCAAGGCTGCCTTCGTGTCCGCCGCACGGGCTGGATTCGCGTCTCCCACTGGTCGCGGTTCGTGTGCACAGCCCACCAAGCCCACGACCGCGAGTACCAGCACTGCCATAGACTGACGTACCTGAATCATATTGCCCTCCATTGATGTAAGGTTGAACGCTAGGTCTCCGACCAGAAGAGGATGGAATCTTTGTGTCTGTCTTGACCTTCCCTTCGAAGGGAAGATAACTCACCAACTTGAATAGCCGATGATCCCATGATGAAGAATGCATCACGCTTGATCGAATCACGACGAGCTATCGTTCCTCTCCCTCCTCCACCACGTCCCATCGAATTTCTCTGGCCTCGCCCTTGGCAAGTCTGTATGACGCGACCCTGCAGAGCTCATGCCCCACATGATCACCAGCACCATCCCTCCAATGATCAGCGGAAAGTAGACTGCCAAAATTACGGTATCTCCCATGTCGGCGCCCTTCCTTTCTTCCCTCGCATCCGCCGTCGAGGCTTCTTTTCAGATCGATGTTGAGTCTCGGTTGCTGGAAATCCCCAGAGAGCGAATTTGGGATCCCGTGGTTGCATTGCGAATGTAACAGCCTCAGATGAATCGGCCATGAACCGATCGTGAAGATTTCTTCACGCAAATCGCCGGGCAGCGGGACACTTGCATTGCCGGAATATCTGTTCCACCCAGGATTTCATGAACGCTTCGTCAAATCTTCATCTGACTGGGGTAGGCTGTCAGCATCCAGGTGTCTTAAAGCGCTGGATGCCGGAAGCATTCAGCTTAACAAGGGTTATTAAGGCTAGAACTGCAGCAGCAGTTCGAGGAGGGACCAATGTTCTGTTTACTAAAGGAATGGATTCGTCACGGCTCATC
>JBQTHT010000036.1:0-4172 GCA_052389595.1 Nitrospiraceae bacterium | reverse complement strand
GCGCGGACATTAATTCGCCCCTGGTCATGAAGTTGCTAGGCCGACCATCTCTGTTGCAGTGCCTTTAATCCCGAATGCCGTATGGCTGACGAATAGTGTCACGCTCGCATCGCCGGGTCAAACTTCCGCCAGTGGAAACCGCCTCTCTCGACTCTAACCTCAGGCTGCTTCCTGCATCCTAACCAGAAGACCGAGAGGAAGGGTTCCAAGGAGTTCTTGCAGGGCGCATCGCCCTGACATCTGCCGACCGTCCAATTCATTCCGCCACATCCCGGAAGGCAACTGCAGGATGGTGTCGGCCCACTGCCCCTTGAGCCCAAGGACCAGACGTGGCGTGATGGTGATGACTGCATGACCACGCATGAAGGCAATCACATGATCGCATTTCGCCCCTTGCGCCGAAAGCGGTCGGTACCCGCCCCTGGGGCCGAACTGCTCAGGATGTTCGTGTCTTACCCGGAGAGCTTGCCGAATGATCCAGAGCTTGGGGAGCCCCTCAGCCCGACGGCGCCATATCTCTTCGGGAGAGAGCCGCTCCATATCACGTAGGAGCCGCCGGCGGAGATCGTAATCCACCGGCCGTCGATTGTCGGGATCCACCAAACTGAAGTTCCACAGTTCCATCCCTTGATAGAAGTCCGGAATTCCAGGAGCGGTCAATTTGATGAGCGTTTGAGCGAGAGAGTTGATGTACCCCGGTTCCAACAACCGTTCGACCAAGGTTCCCATCTCGGCCAGAAAACTCTGATCGTCATACAGGCGATGAAGAAATGTTCTCACCGTTTCTTCATACGTGGGATGGGGATCAATCCACGAGGTATGCTGCTTGGCCTCGCGCATCGACTTCTCTAAATATTTCCATGCCCGATCCAATTCCAGCGGCCACGCCCCTACCAGACTCTGGTACAAAAAATATTCCAGATTCCGATCCGGTGGCCGGCCGTTCCAATGAGGCATATTGCGTAGAAACCACTGATGGACCGTTTCCGCCCATTCGTACGGTATTTCAGACAGCAAGGAGATTCTCGACCGAACATCCTCGCTGCGTTTGGTATCGTGTGTCGACGTCGCCAACAGCGTCCTGGGCCAATGCCGTTGGATCTCATCGCACCAGGCATGGAAGTCCTTGACTTCCACCCCAAACCGCGCAGGATCCCCACCGACTTCGTTTAAGGACAGCAAGCGGTTGTAACAGTAAAAGGCCGTGTCCTCGGCTCCTTTTGCCATCACCGGTCCGGTCACTTGCTGGAAGCGGGAGACAAACTCTTCTTCCACCGGCCCTGAGGCCTCGAGCAGGAGGATCTCGCCGATGAAACCGAACAGGAACGGGTCCAGATCCGGACGATGCCGCTGAGCCTCCCGGATTGCCAGCGTCACATACCGTCGATCCGCCTCGCCGACCTGTCCCGTCGCCGGACGAACGTAGGTACGATAAACCGAAAAATCCGCCAGCACTTCCCGCAATGCCTCATAGAGTTCCTGTCTCGTATAGTCCCGATGGCGCCGATGCTGCTCGCACACATCCGCGAGCAAAGAGGTCAGCAGATTGAGGTCTCCCCCGAGCACCTGGCGCAATACTTGGAGTTTTTTATCGCGAACGACCTCCGAAAAATCACCCGACTCGCCTGTGAGCTCCCTGTATAACTGGGTGAAAGGGCCTTCGCCGACAGGATCGATAAACAGCCCGCCGACCTGATTAAGAAAATCGTATCCCGTGGTGCCGGCAATCGGCCACGTTCCGGGCAAGCATTCGCGGGACGTCACAATTTTCTCCGCGACAATCCATCCGCCGGGCACCCGCTCACGTAGGCGTTGAAAATATTCGTGAGGATCTCGCAGGCCATCCGGATGGTCCACACGAATACTATCTACGATGCCCTCCCCTATCCAACGCCAGACCAACTCGTGCGTATCGGCCAGCACCTGCTCGTCTTCGGCACGCAAACCAATGAGAGTCGTGATGTCGAAAAACCGACGATACCCGGTGTCCTGGCGGGCGGTTCGCCAGAACGTCAGCCGGTAGTTTTGACGCTCCAACAAGGCGTGAAGGGCATCAGGATTGCCGTTGATCTCATCGGTCATGCTGTCCAAGGCCGCGACACAGTCCGGATGCTCATCCAAATATTGAGCAAACAAATCCCGGAGAATCCGTTTGTCCCTGTGGCGGCGCTTCAGACGGAGGGAGTCTGTTTCCCACGACGACGGCAAACGCGAGAGGGCATCGGCAATAAACGCCAATTCGTCGGAATCGCAGCGCTCGCCCGCACGAGCGACTAGTTGATCCAGAGAACGGGGAGAAACAGGAAATGCATGGTCATGATATCGAACCATGAACGCAGCGCCCTCGCGCACCAACTTAATCTCTCTTGCATCGAGCACTCGCCCATAATGGTCCCCAAGCACCGGCAATAAGACCACATTGTGAAGCTTCTTTTCCGGTGAACCCCATTCCACGTCAAAATAGAAGGCATAGCGGCTGGCCGGTCCGTCTTCCAAAACATCCCACCACCAGACGTTCTCCCTCCCGGTGATAGCCATGTGATTGGGTACGATATCGAGCATCAAGCCGAGTCCCTGCGCCTGCAGCACCTTGGACAGGCGATACAACCCCTCTTCTCCACCCAGTTCGGTATTGACCCTGTGATGATCGACCACGTCATACCCATGGGTACTCCCGGCGACAGATTGCAAAATCGGCGAACTGTACACGTGACTCACGCCCAATTTGACCAGGTAATCCGCGATACCTGCGGCATCATCAAGCGTGAACCCGCGGTGCAGTTGGAGACGATAAGTGGCAAGTGCGATGGGCATGGACGAATGTTATCCCGGGTCATCGACGGTCACGGTCGCTTCTCGTGACGTGACTGTCTTGACCTTGCGGCTCCGTTTCGATTCGCCGGCCTGACGCGCGTCGCCAGGCGACCGTCGATCCCGTTGCTGTTCGGTGACGGTCGGCAGACGCAAGACGGCCAATGATCTGGCTTCCAGATCATAGGACTCGCCTCCTTTCAAGACGCCGACCGCTTTTCCATTGTTCGGAGCGCTGGTGTCCAGCAATAACTCCCAACGCACGCCGCGTTTATGAGCCGGCAACAAAAACGGCAGCGCTTCATGATGCGCGTTCAAGAGAATCAAAAAAGTATCGTCGACGATGGGTTGCCCCCGGTAGTCCGTTTCCTCGATAGCGTCTCCGGCCAGGCGCATGCCGAAACACCGCACAAAGCTGTTCGTCCATTCCTCTTCCGTCATCTCGCGACTGTCGGGCCTGAACCACGCGATGTCCTTGACCTCCGACCCATGAATGCGCCGGCCTTGGAAAAACCTGCGACGCCGAAAGACCGGATGCTTCTGCCGAATGGCGATGATCCGTCTGGTGAATTCCAACAAACGTTGCGCGGAATCACTGAAATTCCAGTCCTGCCAGGCGATGTCGTTATCTTGGCAATAAGCATTATTGTTGCCGTTCTGTGTCCGACCCGCTTCATCACCTGCCAGAAGCATCGGCACGCCTTGAGAGAAGAACAATGTCGCCAACAGATTCCGTTTTTGCCGTTCCCGCAATTCGTTGATCGCGGGATCATCCGTGGGTCCTTCGGCTCCGCAATTCCAGCTGGCATTATCGTCCGTTCCGTCGCGATTGTCTTCCTGGTTGGCTTCATTATGCTTCTGATTGTAAGACACCAAGTCATGCAGTGTAAATCCGTCATGCGCGGTCACGAAGTTGATGCTGGCATAGGGGCGGCGTCCGCTCATCTCGTACAAATCGCTGCTCCCGCTGAAACGATAGCCCAACTCCGCGATCTGGCCCCCATCCCCCTTCCAATATCGTCGAACCGTGTCTCGGTATTTGCCGTTCCACTCGGCCCAGCCGGGAGGAAAATTGCCGACCTGATAGCCGCCTTCTCCCAGATCCCAGGGTTCGGCGATCAGTTTGGCCTCGGTCAGCACAGGATCTTGCTGAATGGTATCGAAGAACGAACCGAGGCGATCGACCTCGTGCAGCTCGCGGGCCAGCGCCGACGCCAGATCGAACCGGAATCCATCCACGTGCATCTCGGTGACCCAATAGCGCAGGCTGTCCATAATGAGTTGCAAAGTTCGCGGATGGCGCGCATTCAGGGTATTCCCGCATCCCGTATAGTCCATGTAGTAACGAGGATTATCCGGCA
>JBQTHT010000035.1:0-6462 GCA_052389595.1 Nitrospiraceae bacterium | reverse complement strand
AGTTCCGGCGGAAGAACGGGAATGACATCCATGATCATCCACTCGGGCTTGTTGCCCGATTTACGGAAAGCCTCGAGCACCTTCAGTCGCTTGGCTAATTTCTTCTTCATCGCGGCGGACGCCGACGCTTTCGATTTCACGTGCAGCTCGTCCCACAGCGCATTGATGTCGATTTTCCTCAAGATGTCTCGAATGGCTTCCGCGCCGATCCCGGCTTTGAACGCTCCGGCTCCATGCTCGGTGTGTAACCTCCGAAGGTTCTCTTCCGTGAGCAGCTCCTTTTCACCCAACTCATCGACCGTTCCCGGATCCGTCACCACGTAGCTTTCGAAGTAGAGAATCTTTTCAAGCTGCTTGAGGCTCATGTCCAGTAGCGTCCCGATACGGCTGGGCACGCCCTTCAAAAACCAGATATGCGCCACCGGCGCCGCCAACTCGATATGCCCCATACGTTCGCGCCGAACCTTCGATTGAATGACTTCCACGCCGCATTTATCGCAGACGATTCCACGATGTTTCATCCGCTTGTACTTCCCGCAGTTACACTCCCAATCCTTGATCGGCCCAAAGATCTTGGCGCAAAAGAGCCCGTCCTTTTCAGGCTTGAACGACCGGTAGTTGATCGTCTCCGGCTTTTTCACTTCGCCGTAGGACCAGGATCGAATCTTTTCCGGAGACGCGACCCGGATGCGCATCGAATCAAACGACACCGAATCTCGAGGTTTCTCAAAAAGTGTGTAGACGCCTTCCAAGGTTATTCCTCCCATCAGCCGCGGAGCGGCTTAGTTCTGAGTTTTGAATTTTGAGTTTTGAGTTGAACTCACGACTCAGCACTCATTACTCACAACCGACGTGTGCTTATTCCTTGGCCTTGACCAATTCGACGTCGAGGCCGAGGCTCTGCAATTCCTTCACGAGCACATTGAAGGATTCCGGCAAGCCCGGTTCCAGGAAGGGCTCGCCTTTGACCACCGCTTCGTACATACGTGAACGGCCCGGTACGTCGTCCGATTTCACCGTGAGAAATTCTTGCAGGGTTGAGGCGGCTCCGTACGCCTGAAGCGCCCAGACCTCCATCTCACCGAGCCGTTGCCCGCCGAATTGAGCTTTACCTCCGAGCGGTTGTTGCGTCACCAAGGAGTAGGGCCCAATGGATCGAGCGTGAATTTTATCGTCGACTAAATGGTGAAGTTTCAGCACATACATGTAGCCGACGGTCACGGGACTCCCAAACGGATCGCCTGTTCGGCCGTCCGTCAGAGGCGTCTGACCGCTTGACGGCAGTTTGCCCTTCTTCAGCAACTCTTTGATTTCCTTTTCCGATGCTCCGTCAAACACAGGGCTGGCCACCTTGATACCCAAAGCATGAGCCGCCCATCCGAGGTGCGTTTCTAGAATCTGCCCGACATTCATACGCGAGGGCACGCCGAGCGGGTTCAAAACAATGTCGACCGGGGTGCCGTCCGGCAAGTACGGCATGTCCTCTTCCGGAAGAATTCTGGACACGACGCCTTTGTTCCCATGGCGTCCTGCCATCTTGTCACCGACCGACACTTTCCGCTTCATGGCGATATAGACTTTGACTAACTTAATGACCCCGGGAGGCAATTCGTCGCCTCGCTTAAGACGGCCCACCTTTTCATCGTAGAGCGTCTGCAGAATCTCGATCTGCTCCTTGGCTCGCCGCTCCACATCCTCAAGTTCCTTCTGCTCATCGGGGTCGCTCAGAATGATATGGCGGACGCTGTCATCGGAAAGCCGCTTCAAGACATCGGCCGTCAGCTTTCCCTTTTTCTTGAGGATCACATCTCCCGTATCCGGATCCATCAAGTCGCGCCCCACGACTTTCCCCAGCAGGAGTTTGCGAATTTTCTTCGTCTTCTCTTCATCTATGATGCGCAGCTCATCGTGATGATCCCGCTGCAGCTTCATCGCATCTTCACTTTCGATGCTCTTGGATCGTTCGTCTTTGTCCATCCCTTTGCGGGAGAATATTTTTACGTCGACGATGATCCCTTCCACACCGGGAGGCACCGTCAGGGACGTATCTTTGACATCCCCCGCCTTCTCGCCGAAGATCGCCCGCAGCAACTTTTCCTCCGGCGTCAGCTGGGTTTCACCTTTGGGCGTGACCTTGCCGACAAGAATGTCGCCCGGCTTGACTTCCGCTCCGATGCGAATGATCCCGCTTTCATCCAAATTCCGGAGCGCTTCTTCGCCGATGTTGGGAATGTCGCGGGTGATGTCTTCTTTCCCCAACTTGGTATCTCTCGCTTCGACCTCAAACTCTTCGATGTGGATCGACGTAAAGGCGTCTTCTCGAACGAGCTTCTCGTTGATCAGGATGGCATCTTCAAAGTTAAATCCGCCCCACGGCATGAACGCGACCAGCACGTTCTTACCGAGCGCCAATTCGCCTCGATCAATGGCCGGCCCGTCCGCCAGAACCTGTCCTTGCTTCACTGGCTGGCCGATTCGTACCACCGGTGTTTGCGTGATGCAGGTGTTCTGATTCGACCGCTGGAACTTGATCAAGCTATATACATCGAGCCCGGCATCGTTGCGGCGGCGGCCCTCTTCCTTCTTGCCGGAATCCGCTCGCACGACGATACGGGTTGCATCCACGCTCTCCACAATTCCCGAACGTTTGGCCTGCACGACGTAGCCCGAGTCCCTTGCCACCACCGCTTCCATGCCGGTGCCGACAAAGGGCGCCTCTGCTTTGAGTAAGGGCACTGCCTGCCGTTGCATGTTGGACCCCATCAACGCGCGGTTCGCATCGTCATGTTCGAGGAACGGCACCAGAGCCGTCGCCACGCTCACGACTTGCTTGGGAGACACGTCCATGTATTCGACATGATCCGGGGTCGCGGTAATGAAATCCCCTCCGTGGCGGGCCGATATGGCCTCGGACACGAGACGACCCGACCCATCCACTTTAGAATTGGCTTGAGCGATGACATAACGATCCCCTTCGATAGCGGAGAGAAATTCGATGTCATCCGACACGCGCCCTTTGTGGACCTTTCGATAGGGGGCCTCAATAAATCCGAACGAATTGATGCGCGCGTAGGTCGCCAACGACGTGATCAGGCCGATGTTCGGTCCTTCCGGCGTCTCGATCGGACAGATGCGGCTGTAATGTGATGGATGAACGTCCCGCACTTCAAATCCCGCGCGTTCCCTCGTGAGGCCTCCTGGACCCAATGCCGACAATCGCCGCTTGTGAGTGATTTCAGCCAACGGATTGGTTTGGTCCATGAACTGAGACAACTGGCTGCTGCTGAAAAACTCTTTGATCGCCGCGACCACCGGCTTGGCATTGATCAAGTCGTGGGGCAGCACCGTCTCCATATCCAGCAGGTTCATTCGCTCTTTGATGCTGCGCTCCATCCGCACCAAGCCCAGCCGGAATTGATTCTCCAGCAACTCGCCGACCGACCGGACACGCCGGTTGCCCAAATGGTCGATGTCGTCGATCTCGCCCTTCCCCATTTTGAGATTCACGAGATAGCGAATCACTTCGACAATATCCTGGGCCGTCAGCGTTCGTTGCTCCAGCGGCAGGTCCAACCCGAGCTTCTTGTTCAGCTTGAGCCGGCCTACGGGCGACAGGTCATAGCGCTTGGAACTGTAAAACAAATTGTCGAACAATGTTTTTGCCGTGTCCACCGACGGCGTTTCTCCCGGACGCAACCGACGGGAGATCTCGACCCTGGCTTCTTCTTTGGAGCCGGTTCGTTCCATCTCCAAGGTGTCGAGAATGACCGGCGTCGCGGTGGCGGTATCCAAATAGATGACTTTAAAATCTTCGATGCGGCTTTGAAGAATCTTCTCGATGATCGCCGGCGTGAGCCGCTGATTCTTTTCCGCAATCTTCTCCTTCGCCCCCGGTTCGGTGAGCTCCGTCAAAACCGCACGCCCGGCCAATTCTCCAGGCGCGACGGGAATTTCCTTGACACCGGCCGACTTCAACCGCGCGATGACGGTCTTGGTCAGCTTTGCGCCCTCCCGCACGAGAACCTCTTTGCCGCCCTTTTCCGTGACCTCCATGGAACACTTGAGACCATGGTGAATCTCAGGATCGAGCTTCCGCATCAATTTCCCCTTGACCACTCGAATCTCTTCGACGGGGTAGTACATCTTCAGAAGGTCATCACCGGAATACCCGAAGGCCTTCAAGAGAATCGTGGCCGGCATTTTCCTGCGCCGATCGATTCGAACGTAGAGGATGTCTCGCGCGTCAAATTCAAAGTCCAGCCAGGAACCCCGGTACGGAATGATGCGCGCCGAATACAGCACTTTCCCGCTCGCATGCGTGCGTCCTTTGTCGTGGGTGAACGAGGCGCCGGGCGACCGATGCAACTGACTGACCACCACACGCTCCGTCCCATTCACAATGAACGTCCCACGCTCCGTCATCAGAGGGAGCTCACCGACATAGACCTCCTGCTCACGAACATCGAGCACTTTCTTCTTCGGTCCCTTGTCTTCCTTGTCAAAGACCACCAAGCGAACTCGAAGTTTCAACGGCACGGCAAAGGTCATTCCCTGTTCCAAGCACTCCCGCACATCGTACTTGGGGGTGCCCAACGCATAGCTGGAGAACTCGAGCACCGCCGTATTGTTGTAGTCGGCGATGGGAAAGACGCCGGCCAAGGCGGCTTGCAGGCCTTGATCTTCCCGTCGTTCCGGCTCTCCTTCTATTTGAAGGAACAGCTCGTACGATCGCTTCTGGATCTCGATCAGATCGGGGATGTCAATGCTGCTGCGAATCCGCGCAAAATCTTTCCGCTCGACAAACTCACTCAGAGTTGTGTCCGACATTCCCTACTCCCTTGCACGCTAGAGGTAGACTCCTCGTCGACGCTTCACTCCATTGCGACATTGCGACATTACTTGATTTCGACTTTTGCCCCGCTCTCTTCGAGCTTCTTCTTCATGGTATCGGATTCTTCCTTGGCCACACCCGTCTTGACAGGCTTCGGCGCTCCTTCAACCAGATCCTTCGCCTCTTTCAAGCCCAAGCTCGTCAACTCACGCACGACTTTAATGATCTGAATCTTCTTGTCCGCCGGTACGCCGGTCAGGATGACGTCGAACGAAGTCTTCTCCTCTGCAGGAGCGGCTGCTGCGCCCCCGGCAGCCGGAGCCGCCGCGACCGCCATCGGCGCCGCCGCCGTCACGCCGAATTTCGTCTCAAAGTCTTTGACGAGCTCTGCGAGATCGAGCACACTCATGCCCGCCACCGCATTGACAATGTCTTCTCGACTAAGCTGCCCCTCTGCTGTTGCCATGTCTCCTTCTCCTTTCCGTTGTTCTTGTATCGCGATCAATACCCCGACGAGTTTTCGCAAGATTCCACTGAGGACATAGACAAGATTGCGCGACGGCCCCTGCATCGCGGACATCAGCATCGCGAGCAGGACCTCTTTCTTAGGCAACTTGGCAACCGCCGCCAGTTGAGCGGATTGCACAAGCTTTCCCTCCAGCACACCGACCGTAATTTTGATTTTCTCCTCGCGTTTCTCGGCTTGGATAAAATCACGCAAGATCTTGGTCGGCAGCACCGGATCGTCGTACCCGATCACCACACCCAGCGGCCCCTTGAAGTGCATCTTGGCGTCAACCAGGCTGGTCCCCTCGACAGCCCTGGCAGCCAAGGTATTCTTGATCACCCTGTACTCTGCCTTCGCCCCGCGTAATTGCTTGCGCAACTCGGTGATCTGATTCACCGGCAGGCCGCCGCATTCGGTAAGAATCGCCAACCGAGCGCGACCGAATTTTTCACTCAACTCGGCAACCGCCGTTGCCTTTTCTTCCTTTTTCATGAAGTCCCTTCCTTAGCTCGATCAGCTCCACTGCTTGGCGATCGCAACGGTATCCAGCTTCACACCGGGCCCCATGGTGCTTGAGATGGTCGCACTCTTGAGATATTTCCCCTTGCACGAAGCCGGTTTTGCCTTCACGACTGATTCCAATATCGCTTGAGCATTCTCGAACAACCGGTCGGCTTCGAACGACGTCTTTCCGACCGGCACCTGAACGATCCCGGCCTTCTCGACCTTGTATTCCACCCGCCCCTTCCTAATTTCACCGATCGCTTTGCCGACTTCAAAGGTCACGGTCCCCGTCTTTGGATTCGGCATCAAACCGCGAGGCCCCAGCACTTTGCCCAACTTGCCGACAGAGGCCATGAGATCGGGAGTGGAGATGGCGCAGTCAAAGTCCATCCATCCGCCTTTGATCTTTTCCATCAACTCATCCGACCCTACGTAATCCGCGCCGGCTTGGCGGGCTTCCTGCTCCTTCTCCCCTTTGGCGAAGACGAGGACGCGAACTTTCTTGCCGGTCCCATGCGGCAGCACGGTCATTCCTCTCACCATCTGATCGGAACGCTTGGGATCGATACCCAACCGGATGGCCAAATCGACGGACTCGTCAAACTTCGCAAAGGCTGCT
>JBQTHT010000034.1:0-10814 GCA_052389595.1 Nitrospiraceae bacterium | reverse complement strand
CTAAACTCGACACTCCATGCGTATTCTCAAGGGCATCCTTCTCGTTATTTTCGTTAATCTAGTGTTATTGGAGGTTCTCCTCCGCGCGGTGAACTGGGTATATCCTCTAGAGCGACCGGCTGCCCTGGTGGACGAGACTCCCATAGATATGTTGGAGGGAGACAATTGGCTCAATGCTGAGACTAGGCTCTATCGATACAAACCTGACACGGTCGGCAAAACTTATGGGCACCCGTTCCGCGTCAATCGGTGGGGCTTCAGGGGGCGGGACTTTGCCGACAGAGCGAAACAACCGACGAATCGCTTCCGCATCGCGATCGTCGGAGATTCGATGACCGCTGGAACGGGGGTGGCAGAAGAGAGCCGGTTTGCCGATATCCTGGAACGACGTCTGCACGAGCACTTTCCGTCACAAGACATCGAGGTCGTGAATTTGGGCGTTCAAGGATTTGAAACAATTCAAGAAGACAAAATGCTACGGAGGATGTGGGAGGCCGTCGGGCCAGATCTTGTGATTGTTGCATTCTATGTGAACGACACCAATATCACCTACGAGCATTATTTGCCTTATCAGATTCCGTTCCCTCAATTGGTCCGATCCACTTTGGAACACCTCCTTCTGTTCCGCCAGCTGGAGCCCTGGTACGATGGGGGTTATCGGTGGTGGAAGGGATTTCCGTCCTACAAGCAGGTCCAGCAACGTGCGCGCAATCCCGATTCTCATGACTGGCAGGTATTTGCAAAGAGCGTCCAGAACATCGGTCAGTGGGTACGAAGTCATCTCCCCCGTCCTCCACTCGTCCTGTTGACCACCTATGAGCCTCACGAACAATGGGACAGTTTTCATCTCAATGTGCGTCGCACCTTCGAACAAAACGGGTTTCTGTGGGTAGAACCACAAGGAGATCGTTACCGCTCGATTTCACGTTTTGAATTTCATCCTGATGAAGGAACCCACGAATGGTATGCGGACACTCTCTTTCAGGCCATCGTGCAACATCGGTTGATCCCTGTCGGTGACCCACTTCCCGTCGTGATGAAATGACGCCGCTTGTAAGCATTGGGATTCCGGTTTACAAACGACTGGACTGTCTGCACCTGGCTTTACAGTCGGTTGCCGCGCAGGATTATCCTCACATTGAGCTGATCGTTTCTGACAATGGCCAGAATGGGACAAAAGTCCGCGAAATTGCCGACAAGTGGTATCCCCGTCCATATGTGTTTCGACAGAACGAGGCGACTGTCAATCTCCCAGCCCACCATTCGCAGCTTGTCCAGGCCGCGTCGGGACGGTACTTCGCCTGGCTGCCCGATGACGATACAATCAGTTCTACCTATATCTCTGACCTTGTCAGTGTGTTCGAACAGCATCCTGAAGTATCGGTCGCCTTGGCTCGGCAAGAACTCGTGGATACCTCGGGTCGGGTACTCCGTCGATCTCCCGAACACCTTTCTGATTTCATCACGGGCGAGGAGTTCATCCGCAATTGGATGGCAAACGGATTCGACAGTTACACATCAATTGTGGCGAGAACTCAAACGATCCGAGATTGTGGTGGATATCTGGATTGCCCCTGGGGCAACCACAGCGATAATGGATTGATGGTAAAACTATGCCTAACAGGCTCGGTCGCCTACCGAAAAACCTGCGCGTATCGTCTACGACACGATGACACCAGCTTCGGATGGTCCCTGAGCATCGGTCGCTTTGCGGAAGATACGGCTCGATTTGTGACCTTTTTGGAATCGGACCCGCTAATTCTGTCATATGCAAGCCGTTTACCTGAACAATGGAAAGAATTTAAGCGCGTGTTACTGACTATGACTTGGCAGGCTTATTACCATCGGTGGGAAACAATGGGTCGTCAGAATCCACCGTTGTTTCAGTGGATGAAAGCGGCCCTCGCCGTACCATACCTGCCCGCTTACTACCTGGCCGTGGGGTCTACTCTTCGTCGTAGCGTCAAAGAACGGCTATTGCGTGGGGCAAAGCGATGGGTTAGCAGATCGATCAAGGGAACTTCTGCCCTGATATGAAATGTTTGAATCTCGGCTGCGGTCCACGCTTTCATCCCGCATGGACCAACATCGACACGAGATCCAACAGCCCTCATGTGCTGGCACATGATTGCCGCGATGGAATCCCCTTCCCCGAACATTCCTTCGATGTGGTGTACCATTCGCACATCTTGGAGCATTTCCCTAAGATCGAAGCGCTGCGATTTCTCAAGGAATGTTTCCGCGTCGCGCGACCAGGAGGCATCATTCGCGTTGCGGTGCCTGATTTAGAGGGTATGGCTCGCCTCTATCTGTGCGCACTCGACAAGGCCGTAAGCGGTGACTCCCAATGGCAGCACAATTACGATTGGCTCATGTTGGAATTGTATGACCAGACCGTGCGTGATCGTTCCGGTGGAATGGTGATCGAGTATCTCAAGCAAGAGCCGCTTCCTAATGAGGCCTTTCTGTTCGAACGGAGCGGCGGTGAGATGAGACGCATTCTAGAAGGCATGAAAACCCCGTCCATTTCGCAAAACCATTCTCTCTCGTTGATGCAACGACTCGTTCGCCAGTTGAGAATGATTCCTCAAAAAGTCCGAGCACATTGTCTCCGGACGCTTCTTGGTTATGAGGGGTACGTCGCTCTAGAGATCGGGCAATTCCGACTGGGTGGAGAAGTTCATCAGTGGATGTACGACCGGTATTCCCTGGGGCGATTATTAGCGCAGGCGGGGTTCCAGAGCGTGAGACGATGCGGACCATCAGAAAGTCAAATTCCAGATTGGAGCACCTACCACCTGGACACGGAGCCGGACGGGTCAACCTATAAACCTGATTCTCTTTATATGGAAGCAGTCAAACCTCAATGAATTGTAACTGTCGAAAGCCTCTGTAGATCCCATCAATCGACGCGTGAGTATCCGGTCGGTCCTGAAAAGGGAGAGCAAGCTCGCGCACAATCGGATCGCAAGCAGAGATAGACCTTATGTGTGGCATCATCGGGATGGCAGGCAATCATGAGGTGGAGTGGATTCTTAAGATGAATGCCGCCATCGTTCACCGTGGCCCTGACGATCAAGGTATTTACAAGAGTCCGGATCGGCTTGTCTCTTTAGCGATGCGACGTCTGAGTATTCTTGATCTTGAAGGCGGGCATCAGCCGATGAGCGACCACAGCGGGACTATTTGGATCGTGTTCAACGGTGAGATATATAACGCTCCTGAACTTCGTTCACGGCTCCAGCAAAAGGGCCATCAGTTTCGCACGACAAATTCAGATACAGAGGTGCTTCTGCATCTGTACCAGGAGAAAGGGGCGACTTTTCTCCACGAACTCAACGGCATGTTCGCTTTTGTGATTCATGATCAGCGCCGGAATCTCCTTTTGGGCGCGCGGGATCGTATGGGGATCAAACCCTTCTACTATTGGCGTCAAGGCAGCCGATTTGCTTTCGCCTCAGAACTCAAAGCCCTCCTGCAGCTTCCCTGTGTTACGCGAAGCACGAATTCTCAAAGCCTCTACCATTACATGACGCTGCTGTATGTGCCGGATGAGGCGTCGATCATCAAAGACGTATCGCGTCTTGCACCTGGCCACAGTTTCACCTACGACCTCCAGCGTCAGGAGCTGCACGTGGAGCGCTACTGGCGTCTGGATTTCCAGACGATCGATGATCGGCGCGACGATGAATGGGCTGAGTTGCTGCGGACCGAACTACGCGCCGCGGTCGGACGCTGGACCTTAAGCGATGTACCGATCGCCTGTTCCCTCTCCGGGGGGCTCGATTCTTCAGCTCTCATCGGACTTCTCGCAGAACAGGGATACGGGCGCATAAAGACATACTCCGTGGGATTCGAGGGAGAAGCGGAGAAATCCTGGAATGAGACTCATCTAGCTCGACAGGTAGCCCAACGTTGGGGTACTGACCACCATGAGATTACCCTCAACCCGAACGAATTGCTCAAAGACCTTCTATCGATGGTGTGGTATCTCGACGAACCATACGGTGGCGGGCTTCCTTCATGGTATGTCTATCGGGAGATGAGCAAGGATGTGAAGGTCGCACTCACGGGCACGGGAGGCGACGAACTGTTCGGCAACTATGGAAAGTTCCGTTACTACGAAGAGGATCCTGTAGTGGGGGCGGCCGTATTATTCCGTGGACGACATCGGGTGGGCGCTGACATCTTGGCAAGGATATCGGCTCCCGTGGCCGGCCTTACCGAATGGTTACCGTCCACCTTCCCGTGGATCGGCAAGGGACGATTACTCTCCAAACTTCCTCATCTTCTGCGTGAGCCGTTCGGGCGATATTATTACGCCAATTTTGCCTATCTTTCCGATGAACAAAAACGACAGTCTGTCTTTCAGGCCACCAACGGCTCCGTTCAAGACACTGCTGCCTATCTTCAGCGGATGTATGACTCTAACAGGGTGCCTGATCTTCGGAACGGTCTTGCCGCGGTGGACTTTCGCACGCAGCTGGCGGAAGAATTCTTATTCATGACCGACCGCTTTTCAATGGCCCACAGTCTGGAAGCACGTGTACCTTTCTTGGATCACCAGTTGGTCGAGCTCGTGTTTCAAATTCCTTCCCTGATGCGGACAAAGGCCGAGGATCTCAAGTACCTTTTTAAACGAGCGGTCGGCGATCTATTGCCTCCGTCTATCATGACCGCACCGAAACGCGGCTTTGTTATTCCTATCGAAGTATGGTTGCGGCGCGAGCTCCGTCCTCTCGCTGAACGATTACTGTCACCCGAACGGCTCGCCAAGCAGGGAATTTTTTCCAAAGAATTTTACGGTCGATTTGTAGAACCTCACCTCAATGGCAGAGCGACTTACACGTGGCAAGTCTGGGGTGCGTTGATGTACCAACTCTGGCACGAGGTTGTTCTTGAACAGGGAGCCACCACAGCGCCATCGTATACGTGGAAGGATCTTTGTTAATCCGAAGGTAAAGAGATGCGACGCGAATGTCTGGAAACATTTGTTTTCTCGGATAGCGGAAACCGCTTGATTGTCGACCATATTGAGGTTGAAGCTGGAGGCGAAATAAGAGAGGGGCTTTTGGTTGAACATTCTGGAAAGAGATCGGTTCCTATCAAAAATTTTGTTCCTCGGTTCGTAGGTGAACACTCTTACGCTGATAGTTTTGGGCTTCAATGGAATCGCCATCGCCGCACACAAATCGACCGCTACAATGGGACAACCATCTCAGCCGACAGGTTTTATGCCAACACAGGGTGGTCGGTGGAAGAATTGCATGGCCAGCGCATACTGGAAGTCGGCTGCGGCGCAGGCCGTTTCACCCAGGTTATGCTGGACGCGGGCGCCGAAGTGTACGCACTCGATTACAGCACGGCTGTGGAGGCATGTTGGGTAAACAACGGTCCTCATCCGCGACTGTGTGTTATTCAGGCGGATATTTATTCGATGCCTTTCAAGAGAAACTACTTTGACAAAGTATTTTGCTTTGGTGTCCTCCAGCACACCCCTGACGTGAAGCGTGCCTTCATGAGCTTGCCTCCTTTCGTGAAAACTGGAGGCAAGTTAGCCGTTGATGTGTATGTCAAGTCGCGCTGGCCCACCCGGTGGACGAGCAAATACCTTTGGCGGCCGATCACAAAACGAATGTCTCATGAATGGTTATTCCGTATCATCGAGTGGTATGTGCCGCATTGGTTGCCGTTTGATAATTGGGTACAGCAATTGCCTAGACTGGGCCAATATGTGATAGGAACGATACCCTGTTGGAATTACACTGGCACGCTGCCGCTTACGCAAGAACAGATCAATGAATGGGCAATCCTCGATACATTCGATGCCCTTGCTCCCCGATATGATAATCCTCAAACCATCACCGATGTCAGGGCTTGGTTCGAAGAGGCAAAGTTACTCGGCATTGATGTGCATTACGGCAGCAATGGGATCGTTGGAACCGCGTATACCTAAACCGTCATTGCCTGCACGCTAGATCGTGAAGATCCTTCATCTCAGTACGAATGACATCAGGGGAGGAGCCGCCCGAGCGGCTTACCGACTGCATCTCGGGCTGCAGCGCTTAGGCCACGAATCATCCATGTTGGTGACCACAAAAAGCAGTCAGGACCCGAGCGTGATCGAGTTGACGCGGCCCACGAGTTTTCCCGCACGGATCCGACGACGGCTGCGCCGCAGGAAGATTGTTCGGGATTTCTCCCGCTATTGTACGTCAAGACCCTCCGGCTATGAACAGTTTAGCGATGACCGAAGCCAGTACGGCGGAGAGGTCGTGGCGCAATTGCCGACATGCGATGTTATCAATCTGCATTGGGTCGCAGACTTTGTGGATTATCGCGCCTTCTTTGCGTTGGCGCCTTCCCGAACGCCTGTTATCTGGCGACTCGCCGACATGAACGCGCTTACGGGAGGGTGCCATTACGATCATGAGTGCGGAAGGTTTCTGACAGGCTGTGGACTGTGTCCACAATTAGGATCTTTAGATGCCAATGATCTCTCGCGGACCGTCTGGAGACGAAAATTCGAGGTTTTCCGTATGTGTGACCCTCACAAACTGCATATTGTGGCGCTGTGCCGGTGGATGGCGGAGCAAGTTCAACATAGTCCGCTGCTGGGGAAATTTCCGGTAACGATTATTCCCAATGGAATCGATCTTCAAGAGTTTGCCCCACGAGATCCTCGCCTGGCCAGGGAGTTGCTGGGCATCCCTCAAGAGACGTGTGTGGTCCTGTTCACATCCGATGACGTGAACAATCGACGGAAGGGTCTTGCGCTCTTGTTCGAAGCCCTCTCCGGCTTAGACCGCACCAGTAATCTCTTGTTGGTGTCCGTGGGATCGGGCAGGCCGGCGATAGGAGATCAATTTCCGTCCCTCCATCTGGGCCACATTGATTATCGTTGGCTCTCCCTTGTCTACAGCGCCGCTGATGTCTTTGTCATCCCTTCCCTGCAGGACAACTTACCCAATACGGTGCTCGAGTCGATGGCCTGTGGAACACCGGTAGTCGGCTTTGCCGTTGGGGGGATTCCCGACATGGTTCGGCATGAGATGACCGGTTTGTTGGTGCCGCCCTTTGATGTGAGGGCGCTTCGCGCCGCTATTATGACAGTGGTGCAGAATCCGGCGAGACGATACGAGATGGCCGGTCATTGTCGGCGCGTGGCCGTGGAAGAATATTCTCTTGACCGACAGGCTCGACGGTACAGCGAACTCTATAAGACTCTTGTCTGACTCGTGACCCCCGTTTGTCGAGCAATTGCAATCTCTCAGAAAGGCATCGCACGATGAAGAAAGCGCTGATCACGGGTATCACAGGACAAGATGGGTCGTATCTGGCTGAACTTCTCCTCGGAAAAGGGTATGAAGTACATGGCATTATCCGTCGCGCTTCCACATTCAACACCGGCCGTATTGACCATCTGTACCAGGACCCTCACATTAACGGCATCCATCTCTTCCTCCATTATGGAGACATTGCCGATTCAACAAATCTGATCAAGCTGCTCTATCGCATACAACCCAACGAAATATACCACTTGGCGGCACAGAGCCACGTGCGTGTGAGTTTTGACATCCCTGAATACACTGGTGATGTGACGGGCCTGGCGACCATTCGCATTTTGGAGGCCATCCGCGAGACGGGTTTACAAGCCAAATTTTATCAGGCCAGCAGTTCAGAGATGTTTGGAAAAGTGCAAGAAGTCCCTCAGAAAGAAACCACCCCGTTCTATCCGCGCAGCCCCTATGGCGCTGCAAAGGTCTACGCCTATTGGATGACTGTGAACTATCGGGAGAGTTATGGAATGTTTGCCTGCAACGGCATCTTATTTAATCACGAATCCCCCAGACGAGGTGAAACGTTCGTCACAAGAAAGATCACACGGGCCGTCGCTCGGATCAAAGCGGGATTGCAAAAAAAGCTCTACCTCGGCAACCTCGATGCCAAGCGCGATTGGGGAT
The DNA here is from genome assembly GCA_052389595.1 of Nitrospiraceae bacterium. Taxonomy (GTDB): domain Bacteria; phylum Nitrospirota; class Nitrospiria; order Nitrospirales; family Nitrospiraceae; genus JBQTHT01. Next base: position 2,850 of record JBQTHT010000034.1, on the reverse strand, counting down.
ATGCGAAGGAGTATGTGGAGGCGATGTGGCTGATGTTGCAGCAGGAGCTGGCGGATGATTATGTCATCGCGACGGGGGAGACTCATTCGGTCAGCGAATTCCTGGAAGAGGCCTTCGCCTATGTCCGAATGAATTGGCGGAATCACGTGGAGATTGATTCGAAGTACTATCGGCCGGCGGAGGTGGATCTGCTGATTGGCGACCCCGGTAAAGCCAAGAGGAAATTGGGTTGGGAACCTAAAACGACTTTCAAGGACCTAGTTCACCTGATGATCGATGCTGATATTGCAGAACTGAAGCACAAGATCTAGGAGGTCTCGCAACTCGATGGATTGGAAAGAAAAGCGTGTTGTCGTTACCGGCGGGGCGGGTTTCCTAGGGTCCTTTCTCATTGAGCAATTACGCCAACGGGGCTGCCGCGAGATCATTGTTCCACGTTCGAAGACTCACGATCTACGTGACCGCGACGCTATTATGCGCCTGTATAAGGAAGCGCAACCCCATCTCGTCATTCACCTGGCCGCGGTCGTAGGAGGGATCGGCGCAAATCGGGAGAACCCGGGACGATTCTTCTACGACAATGCCATGATGGGAATTCAGCTCATGGAGTATGGTCGTCAGTTTGGGCTACAGAAGTTCGTCGCGATTGGAACGATCTGCGCGTATCCCAAATTTACGCCTGTGCCGTTTCAGGAAGATGATCTCTGGAAGGGATATCCGGAAGAAACCAATGCTCCTTACGGCTTGGCCAAAAAAATGATGCTGGTGCAGGCGCAGGCGTATCGCGCACAATACGGTTTCAATGCGATCTATCTATTGCCGGTCAATCTGTACGGTCCGAGAGACAATTTCGATTTGGAAACGTCTCATGTGATTCCAGCGCTCATCCGGAAATGCGTAGAAGCCAAAGAAGCAGGGCGGCAAGAAATTGTGCTCTGGGGTGACGGTTCGCCCACGCGGGAATTTCTTTACGTGGAAGATGCCGCTGAAGGAATCATCTTAGCGACCGAACGTTATGAGGGAGATCCACCTGTCAATTTAGGCACAGGGGAAGAGATCGCTATACGCGATTTAGCACGGATGATTGCCCGAGAAGTCGGCTTTAAGGGTACGATTGTTTGGGATACGGCAAAGCCGAATGGCCAGCCGCGTCGTTGTTTGGACGTGACACGCGCGGGACAATGCTTTGGTTTCCAGGCCTTGCATCGTCTCCGCGATGGGATTCCCAAAACTGTGGCGTGGTTCATGTCTCATCGCCATGAAATTCGAGAGACCTCTTTTGATCAAAGTAGAAGCTGACTTCTAGATGCCTAAGGAAATGATCCAACTTCTGGCGCCAAAATGCCGGACTGCTCTTCGCTGGTCTCACACGATTGGTAAGAACATCCGATGTGCTCGCGAAAGACTATCACATCCCAGTTACCTCTTTTTGGCCATCGCCAAAGGCCGATTATCATCTTAACAAGCACAACGTCAGTAACATCCATCGTCCAGCCGGCATGCAGGCACGCGAACTTGCTCGATATCTCATAAGTTTCCTTATTGGCGCGTTCTTCGCTTTTCTGTTCCTCGATGGCTATCATCGCTTTCGAGAATGGCAGGTTCAGAACACTCGCCCCTCTCCACAGGCTGAAATTCCTCCGACTCGCACCGAGGTGTCCCTTGCTACAGTTAAAACAAGCGGCGTGATGGTAGCCTTAGCGTTTGGGCAATCCAACTCGGCCAACGGAGGAGAAACTCCAAAACTCGCCGGCCAGCGTGTGTTCAACTTTTACAAAGGAAAGCTGTATCGTGCGCAGGACCCGCTGCTTGGGGCCGACGGTACGGGAGGCAGTATCTGGACGAGACTTGGCGATCACCTGATCGAACGAAAGCTCCACGAAAACGTCGTGTTCGTGACAATCGGGGTGGATGGTTCAGAGATTGCCCGTTGGCGGCCCAGCGGAGATCTTCATGCCAATCTTCTAGGGACCATCAGGGAATTACAACGTAACGGTCTGTCGCCCACGCACCTGTTATGGCATCAGGGTGAGTCGGATGCCGGTTTGCGCACCAGCAAGGCGGCATACAAACAGATGTTCCTGGAGATGGCGTCAAGTATCAAGCAAGAGGGCGTGACAGCACCCATCTATGTATCCATAGCCACGCGCTGCAAGAAACAAAGGCCGGAATCCATTATTCAAGAAGCGCAAGCTGAATTGGTTGATATTCCGAAAGGGATTTACCCAGGCCCCAATACGGATACCTTAGGATTAGGCTATCGTTACGATGGCTGTCATTTCTCCGACGAAGGACTTGAACAGGCCGCGCTTCTGTGGCTTGAGGCGCTCTACCCTGCCCCAAGCGGCTCCAAGCACTCATAATCCACTCTGAATCATCTTTCATTCCGGAGTGCCCAAGATTTTACCCTTGGCCAACTAAGCCTTGATGAGAATGATATGGATGAAAGGTATCATTCTTAATCTTTCATGTTTAGAAATATAGCTGGTTCGAAGAAAGCAGTCTCAATGAATCATTCACAATCCACTTCCATCATGAACGGTGGCACGTCTCCTCGAGAACACCCGAAAACCGATTTGGTTCTGGTTGCCGTTCTGTATCTTTGGCAGCTGTCTGCGTTAATGGTTGTCATAACCCTCTATCGACTAGCCACCAAGGGAGGTGTCGGGTCATTCTTAGCCAGTCTCCCTGGAGTGGTTTGCTTGGCAGCACTGCTTATCCTCTGCGTGTCAAGCACGATCATCTTTCACAAGATTCGACACAGCCTGCGGGTCGGGTCAAGGCTAACTCTTCTTACACTCATCATGAATCTGGTCATTGTGGTCCTTCTCTGCCTCGCGTGCGAGCTGA
>JBQTHT010000033.1:0-11613 GCA_052389595.1 Nitrospiraceae bacterium | reverse complement strand
ATTAGCATGACGATGAAACACCTGGCGAAAGATATCCCGTGTCTGGACCTGCTCAACCTGAGACCAGATCGGCTGGAATACCTGCCGGATAAGATCGTTAGGGATCAAGCGCTGCCAATATGTGTAGTATTTGTCAATGTAATGGTTGAAATCATCATTCACTACCGCACGGTAATACCTCCACGGGTAACCGCCGAATAGCTCATCGCCCCCGGTGCCAGCAAGTACCACCTTGGTGAACTTGCTCGCTAATTGAGCAGCATAAAAGTTTGGATAACTCTGGCCAACTCTTGGCTCCTCCAGATGCCAAACCATACGCGGCAAGACGCGCTCCATATCACCTGCCTTAAGTACCATCTCATAATGTTCGCTCTTAAATAAGTAGGACATGTGTTCAGCCTGTTCACGTTCGTCGAAACTGAGCTCTAGACCGGATGCCGAGTGGAGATCAAAACCAATTGTGAAGGTTCGAAGATTCTGAATTTGGCTCGCTGCAATAGCTGTGATCGAACCCGAGTCCATGCCACCTGACAGATAGGTGGCTACGGGAACGTCGCTCACCAACTGGCGACTGACCGCCTGACGGAAAAGTCGATCGAGTTCCTCTATATATTCTGCCTCGGAGGCAGGATTGTCAGGCTCTCTGAAGTCAAAATCCCAAAACCGCTCCACGACAGGGTACCCTCGTTCTGGATCGAGCTTGAGCCAACAGCCCGCGGGAAGCAGCCTGACTCCTTTAAAGAGATTGCGATCAGTAAAGAAACTCTGGAATGTCATATATTCGAGCAGAGCTTCAGGATCTAACTCGACTCGCATCGCGGGATGCGCAAGCATCGCCTTGACTTCAGACCCGAACAGAAACATGCGCGGCAGTTCCGCATAATAAAGCGGCTTAATTCCGTAACGGTCACGCGCGAGGACCAGCTCTTGTTCATGGCGATCCCAAATCGCGAATGCAAACATGCCGTTGAGCCGATCCAATGCCTTGGGACCCCACGCCGCCCATGCGTAGAGCACGACCTCCGAGTCAGCTCGCGAACGGAACTGATATCCCATCGCCTGCAGCTCAGCGCGCAGCTCCTGAAAATTATAGACTTCACCGTTGTACGCAAGCACGAAGCGCCCATCAGATGTTTGCATCGGCTGACGGCCCGCTGGGGAGAGATCAATAATCGCCAGCCGGCGATGGCCGAGACCGAGACATCCTTCAGTAAAGATACCCTCGCCATCAGGACCTCGATGGGCAATGGCGTCAGTCATTCGACGCAACAACACGGATTCCGCAGGATTTCCGTTGAGGTTCACAAGCCCGGCAATACCGCACATAATCAGCAGCTATTCCTTTTTTGCGATGATGGTGATTCCGGCCTCTTCCACTCGTTCTCGCTCAATGATGAAACTGGCCTTGGCACACCAATCACGAACTTCCTCGACAGTGTGTCGATGAGCATTGCGGGGTGCATACCAATCGAAATTGATGTGGTTCAGTTCGTCGATTGTCAACTCTGGTCGATGGTACGCTTTGAATACATGCCAGTAGAAGAATCGCTGGAGGTTGATCTTGCCGGCTGGAATCCTAAGGAGATCGATTGACTCTGGAACATCAACTTCTATGTTCAGGTCACCCAACAGCTTGCCAAGCTTGGTGAGGGGCATTACCGCTTCCCACGCCTGTTCAGGTGGCATTGCCTGAAGCTGGTCACGGATATAATCGTCGGTGAACTCACGCACGGGGCCCTTTTTGCGATAAATGTAAAACAAGAACCGCCCGCCGGGCTTGAGTAGCTTGGCGAGAGCGGAAAACGCCTGTTCGGTTGAGTCGGCATGGTGAAGTACACCTTCTGAAAAGATGACATCGACCGATCCTGGAGATAAGGGTAACTGACTCAAGTCCGTTTGGAGAAATCCGGCTGCGACACCCTTCTCGGCAAACCTGGCAGCGGCCACATCTACTGCCGTCGAAATGTCAACGCCGAGGTACCGCGCTTTGCCTAGCACATCTCCGAATAACTCCAGGGCAGACATGGCTGCGCCGCACCCGGCGTCCAGGATCAACGGTTGTTTTCCATGCTCTTTTATCCACTGCGACTCAGCCACATTGCCGTACCTCTCCATCAGCCAGGCGCGCATATTGGCCAACATCGCGTTCCCCTCGAAGGTCTTGCGCTGGCGCCACTTGAACCCAAAAGCTCTCCCAGTTTGCTCCTGCGCCTCAGACACAAGAGTATTCGAGCGCAACATACCCTTACGCATCACCATCGGCAGATCTCGAATGACCACTTCCTCGCCTTCAGGTGGAAATCTCTCGAGCGATAACACATCCTTTAACCAGGCCGGCTGGACGATTGTGCCCGATCCTCTCTCCGTCAATTGAGTCACTGCTTCCTCTTGCATTCTGTCAAGCAAGGGCGGGTGATAAGACGGTAAACATTAGAGCGCATGAAGGGTATCGATGACATAGGTCTGGTCTTCAGTCGTCATCCGGTTGTGGAGGGGAATAGCTATGCTGTGGCGATCGCAATCACGCGCGCCGGGGAAATCATCTGGTTGCAGTCCGTAGTGTTTCCGATAATAGCCGAGCATGTGCACTGCGTGCGTCCCCGGACGCGTGGAGATTCCGCGCTGCTGCAGCACTTCCATTATGTTGTTGCGCGGCCACGGCGCTGTCCTGTGGTCGACATAGGTGACGAAGGCCTGCCAGGCATGACGGCCTTTTTCCGGCTCAAGGGGTAGGCGGAGCCATCCGAGGTCTGCCAACTCTTTGCGATAGCGAGCCGCCATGTGTGCCCGCTCGTCGATAAATCGATCAAGCTTCTTGAGTTGGACTAGTCCAACGGCACCCTGAAGATCGGTCATCCGGTAGTTGAATCCGAGCAGGTCGAAGTCCGGAAGCAGGTATGGCCTCGGCCCGCGGTGCCGTTCTTCCTCTGACACCGACGCGCCGTGATTGCGCAGCATCTTGAGGCTCTCCGCTAGTTTGTCGTCGTTCGTCGTCACCATCCCTCCCTCCCCCGTCGTGATAGATTTTCGAGGGTGGAAGGAAAACACGCCGAGATCACCGAGTGCTCCGGCGGAGCGGCCGTGCCAGTCAGCACCGGCTGCGCAGGCAGCGTCCTCAATCACTTTGATATCCGGACGCAGAGCTCCGCGCACCGCATCCATGTCTGCACAAAGGCCGAAGAGGTGGACCGGGATGACGGCTTTCGTACGGGAAGTCACTCGCCGAGCGAGATCCTTCGGGTCAATATTAAACGTGATGCGATCTACATCCGCAAACACGGGCGCGGCGCCGCAATAGACCACGACATTGGCCGTCGCGACCCAGGTGAAGGCCGGTACGATCACTTCATCGCCGGGACCGATGTTCAGAGCGGCAAGGGCCAGATGGAGCCCGGTGGTGGCGGAGGTCACCGCGCAGGCATGTTTCACGCCATGCCGTTCGGCAAAGGCCTGTTCAAATGCAGCGACCTTGGGGCCCTGGGTCAGCCAGCCGGATTCAATCGGTTCCCGTAACGCCTGCCACTCCTCTTCGCCAAGGCTCGGCGCGGCAATGTGGATCTGCCGGCGTTCACTCATCCTGCAGACCAATCGCGCGCCGCCGTCGCGCGACCTCTTCCATATGGCCTCTTCGCCAGTCAATCAGCTCCCGCAGACCCTGCTCGAGCGAGACTTCGGCTGCGAAACCTATTTCCGCCTTGGCGCGCTTCGGACATCCGATCCGGTTTCGCACCAACGTGGCCTGGCTACGTGGAGCATAGTTGATGGGAAGTTTGCAGCCTGTCAGCTTCACAATCATTTCCGCCAGCTCTTTCAGCGACGTCCGTGTTCCCGTGCCGACATTGTAGAACCGATCGACGACCGCGGCCTTCATGGCGCAGATATTCGCCGAGGCACAGTCCTGCACGGCGACGAAGTCGAAGGCCTCTGTGCCGTCCCCGAGGATCGTCGGCCCCTTCCCCTTATCGATCGCGTCGAGCATTTTCATGATGACCGCAATGTAGGCGCCACGATAGTCCTGCCGAGGCCCGTAGACATTCATATAGCGGAGACCCATCACATTCAGGCCGTAGCGGTAGTGGAACGACCGCGCCATCGCTTCCCCTGCAATCTTCGTTGCGCCGTAGAAGTTCTTGTTGTTGAATGGGTGATCCTCCGTCATGGGCTCTTCCACCGCATCTCCATAGACGGAAGCTGACGATGAGTAGACCAGTCGCTTCACCTTGTTGTGTACGCATGCTTCGAGCACGTTGAAGGTCCCTCTGACATTCACATCAAACGCCGCGCGAGGATACTCATGGCATTGGAGCAGCCATAAGGCCGCCAGATGAAATACCCCGTCAATGCCTTTCATCGCTGAATCGAGAATGTCCGTCTGGCAGATATCTCCTCCCATCTCGTAGATTTTCGCCCGGGGGTCTCGTAACGCTTCGGTCAGATTGTCGAGGCTTCCTCGGACGAAGTTATCGTAGATCACAATCTGAGCCACATCCTCTTTCAGCAGTTTGTCGATGACGTGAGAGCCGATGAAGCCAGCTCCGCCTATGACCAGAAGTTTCTTGCCTTTTAGATCCACGGGTGTCTCCTTCTCAGTCCGCAACCTGCAGTTCCTCTCGCTCAGCACCATGATAACCCGAGTTCTAGAGGTTTATTGGGCCGAGTAGATATTGTTGTATGGCTCTCACGACTTGTGTCTGGTGCTGTTCCGTGAGCTCAGGATAGATAGGTATCGCGATCGTCTCTCTTGCCGCGCGTTCAGATTCAGGAAAATCTCCCTCCCTATATCCCAGATACTGAAAGCACTCTTGGAGGTGAAACGGGACAGGGTAGTACACTTCCGACCCGATTCCCTTTTCCTTGAGATACGTCATCAGCCGATCACGTTGTGGCACCCGCAAGACGAATTGGTTATAGATATGATCGTGCGAAGGTCCGGCTCCTTGGTACGCCGCTTCTGGAAGAACCACACCTGGATGTTCAAGTAAGCCGTTTTGCTTGAAGAGCGCCCTGTAGCGAGCGGCGTTCTCCCGTCGCCGTGCTGTCCACCCATCGAGATAGTTCAGCTTCACGTTCAGAACCGCGGCCTGCAGGCTGTCCAGCCGAAAGTTTCCTCCGATCACCTTGTGGTAGTACTTCGGCTTGCTTCCGTGCACCCGAAGAATCCTCATTCGCTCGGCAAGCTCAGCATCATTTGTGACGACCATTCCTCCGTCGCCTAATGCGCCGAGATTCTTGCTTGGGAAAAAGGAGAGACATCCGACTGCGCCCATACTTCCTGCCCGCCGTCCATCCCTGTACTCTGCCCCGATGGCCTGGGCCGCATCCTCCACTACTCTCAGCTTATGACGGGACGCGATGTCCATGATGGGACCCATATCCGCACATTGTCCGTAGAGATGGACGGGGATCAACGCTCTGGTCTTCGGGGTGATGGCCTTTTCGATCCGTGATGGGTCGATGTTGTAGGTCCGCGGATCGATATCGACGAATACCGGTCTTGCTCCGAGCCGGACGACTGCGCCTGCCGTGGCAAAGAAGGAATAAGGCGTGGTGACCACTTCATCACCGGGTTTGATATCCATCGCCATCAGGGCGATCAGCAGCGCGTCGGTTCCGGACGTCACTCCGATAGCCGCCCGAGTCTGGCAATATGAGGCGATACGCTCTTCAAGCTTGGTAACTTCCGGCCCCAAGATAAAAGCCTGGCTGAGCAGAGTTTGCTCGATTGCAGCCATGATTTCTTTGTGCAAAGGTTCGTGATGCGCCTTGAGATCCAGCAACGGGACGGTCATCTTGACTCCTTGCAATGACGTGGAATTACGTCAGAACTTGATGCAGACTGCCTGCCCGCTTTGCGTAGCACTTACGACATGTTGGACAAGTGCCCTTCATTCCCTTCAGCACCAGTTTGACCCCGCAGACACACATCCACCCCGTCACACGAGCGGGACTGCCTACTACTAAGGCATGATCGGGCACGCTTCGGGTCACGACGGCTCCGGCCCCGATGAAAGCATATTGTCCGATGGTGATTCCGCACAGGATGGTCGAGTTCGCTCCCAGCGTCGCTCCGCGCTTCACCAGAGTAGTCTTCAGTTCCGTCATTCTAGGAATTTCGCTCCGCGGATTGAAGACGTTGGTAAAAACCATCGAGGGACCACAAAACACAAAGTCTTCCAGGGTCACGCCCTCATATACCGAGACGTTGTTCTGGATCTTCACGCCATTCCCAATCTTTGCATGTGGACCAATCACCACATTCTGACCGATTTTGCAGTTCTTGCCGATCCGTGACCCAGTCAACACATGAGACGTATGCCAAATGCTCGTCCCCTCCCCGATCTCTACGTCCTCATCGACGAAAGCCGACTCATGGGCAAAGTACGCTCGAGAGACAGAGGCAATCGTCTTCTGTCCTGTGGGACGCATCGACTCAAGAGCCTCCTGGCACTGCTGCAGCACCATGAGCACTCTCAGGCCTTCCTCTCCATCGGTTCGCGGCTGACTATGCTGTTGCACGCAGTCGAGGAAATGGAGGCATTCCGCTCGCAACGGTTCTTGCCCCTCGATCTCGACCGGCTGCGCATCCGCCTTGTTCGCCACCGGAAGGTTGTTTTTCCAATCGATGGAATGGGGATAGAGGAGAAGCTTGTCTTTCTTTTCCATGTCATCAAAGACAGCCATCTTGCGATCACCCACGACCACCAGCTTTTGTTCCTTAAAAGGATGCAGCCACGAGACAAAAATATGCGCTTTCACACCGCTCGGAAATGACAACAGGCTGACGGTCGCATCGGCAATTTCCTGATGCAAGTAGTTCCCCCCTTGCGCTTGCACATGCTGCGGCATCTCATTCAGCAACCCGAGGATCACGGAGATATCGTGCGGGGCAAAGGACCACAGAATATTTTCTTCACGCCGGATTTTCCCGAGGTTCAGACGATTGGAATAGATGTACTGAATCCGACCGAGCTCCCCGCTATCGATGAGTTCCTTCAGCTTCAGCACAGCGGGGTGATACCACAGCAAATGTCCCACCATCAGCTTGCGACCTTTTTTGCGTGCCAACGCGACAAGCTCTTCGCCGGTCCGCACGGATAAGCACAGCGGCTTCTCGACGAACACATCCTTGTCGGCCAACAACGCCTCCCGAACCGCATCGGCATGAGACTCGGCTGGAGTTGCGACGGCGACGGCCCTGATCGTGGCATCTCTGAGCACCTCGGAATAGGCATTCAGTATCTGGACCGAGGGATACTGCTGTTTGAAGACTTGGAGCCGTTCCGGATCGCTCTCGCAGATCGCGGCCAAAGCGCCCAGGTCGTGAAAATTACGCACGAGATTTTTCCCCCAGTACCCCGCTCCCACCACGGCAACCTGAGGAGTGCCGTCCTTTTGAACTTCTCGACTGATCATAGGGGCTCCTTCGTCAACAGGGAGGGCTTGGCGCTAAGGTCAGCGGCAGCCTCATGCGTCGCCAACTCACGCCGGCTTCATCATGGCCACCACATGTTCCGCAAAGGGAGCCGACGAGGTGAAAGCCGGTGACACGGCGTTCAGGACATGGGTCGATCGCGGGCCCGGCTCGATCACGAAGTCGTTCAGCAGCTCGGCTGTTCGCGTGTCCACCAACTGAGCCCGAATGCCGGGTTCTTTGCCGGGCAGCAGATCGCGCAACTCAAACCCGACTCCGAGTCCTTCCGCTTCTCGATAAAATCCCGCCCGTGACAGCTTAGTTAATTCCCTCCAGGCAATCGATCGGAAGTGATCGCGATTTCTTCCGAACAGCCGAAACAGGTAGCCGACCATGGCGACTCCATCCGCGACGGTGACGCTCGAGAGACCTCGATATTGCTCACGCCCGAGCAGCGGCAGCGCCGATGGACCGACCGTTACTTCCCCTTCAGGCCGGCGCGTAAAGTGGACGCCCAAGAAGGGATTGCGAAGATCAGGGATCGGATAGATATTCCCGCGGACGTGCACCTTGGATTCCGGCCTGAGTCGATAGAACTGTCCTCGAAACGGCAAAATTCGATAGTGCCGGCCGACGTCGAAGGCGTGCGCGACGTGATCGGCGAAGAGTCCCGCACAATTGACGAGATGGCCATAGTTGATCCGACCTTGAGAGGTGTGCACTGCGTCGTTCCCCTCACACCCACGCCAGGCACAGTTGAAACGAAATTCCACCCCCTCCTGCACGGCATCGGCGACAAGGGCCTCCATCACCCGTTGCGGGTTTACGACAGCCGTGTCCTTGACGTATAAGGCCTGCTCAACAGTTTTCGCGCAAGGCTCAACATCTTTGAGCGCTTGACTATCGATCAATTCGACCCGGACTCCATTGGCCTGCGAGCGTGCGTGCAGTTCGCGGAGGGCGGGCAATTCCCTGGCTTCGCGGGCGACAATCACTTTGCCGTTATCGTTGAGCGGTATGTTCTTGACTCGGCAGTACTCCCGCATACGACGATTTCCTTCGACACACAACCGAGCTTTCAACGTCCCCGCCTTGTAGTAGACCCCGGCGTGCAGGACTCCGCTGTTTCTTCCACTCGCATGTCGGCCAGGCGCAGATTCCTTATCGATGACGATCGTGTGCGCGCCGTAGCGTTGACGCAATGCTCTCGCAATGGACACGCCGACCACGCCGGCTCCGACAATCAAGAACTCACACGTGTCTATCTTCATGTTTGCCCGACAGCCCTGTGTGCAATCATCGGGTGTCTCAAAGTCTGTTCATCGGAGTCACTCACCCATCAGGCCGGCGCCACATCGTTCACGTCGATCTCCACGGCCGCCGCCTGCTGAATCAGCCGCACACCAATGATAAGTCGGTGGCGCTTGTCCTTACGCAACAGAATGCCGTGCACCCCGGCTAACGGCCCTCGAACAACTTCCACCGCCATTCCCTCATGCAGGTATGGATGGGTATCGTAAGGCAGGACCGTCGTCATGAGTGTCTTCAGTGATTCGATCTCCTCGTCCGGAATCGGCTCCGGCCGATATCCAGACCCGACGACATCCACCACACCCGCCACTTTCAGCACCGGATGCCGCTGCTGCCAAGCAAATCGTACGAAACAGTATCCTGAAAACAACGGAACCTCGATCTCTCTTCTCCGATCCTTCCATTGGCTGAGCCGCTTCACGGTGGGGAGGAGCGGTTCGACCCCCTGGCCGACCAGGCGATCGCGAACCAGCTTTTCGTGGCGCGATCGGGTGCGAAGCGCGTACCAATGAGCGGATTCTCTACTTACAGACACAGCTTCGCCCTCTCACTTACAGTCGGCATGAACACCCCTTCCTCACACCAGTGGTGCGTAAAGAGGAACCCTCGATTTACTCATGACCCTTGAGGTCCAAGGGCGAACACTTTCTCTTTCGAGACTCCGGCGCGAAGGAGGCGCGCCTGAGTTTTTTTGACGTTGTTGAGATCGGCCAACAGGAGGGCATCGAATTCCCATTGGGCCAATGCCTCGATCGGCCAGACGGGATAGGAGAGAAAGGTCTGATCTCCTTGACCGGCAACGACACCCACCAAGGTAAGATTCATCTCTCGTAAGGACAAGTAACTGAGTTCCGCCAATTCTCCTGTTCCATAGATTACGATCCGTTTCACGCCCGCAGCGGCCAGACTCGCCAGCACGTCCTTCAGGCGTTGTCGCATGTCTCGATAGTAGGAAAGGGAATATTGCATGTAGACATAGGTCAATCGTGACTTCTCAGCTATCCCACGAGGAGTCAAAAGATACTGGATACGATGCTTAGGGATCGTCGTAATCTTGATGTACCCCTTACGGGCTAGCCTCTTGAGATAGAGATTGGTGAGCCCCAGCGCCACACCAAGCTTCGTAGCGAGCGAGCGTTGGGTAACAGCTGCGTCTCGTTCGACCTCTGATAGCAGAAATAGATCGCGCTGACCCTGTAAGTCCATGACAAACCTAGCCTTTCACAGTCTGTGTTCACGATATGAACACAAGTAAGTCAGGGAGTCAAGAATAAAGTGCTCGGACTACTGCTGTACCCATCTTTGCAGGCTGGCAGGCTCGAAGGCGAGCACCTTCCTCATGATGGCACGTCGCGCATCGCGCCAGCACACCCGTCGGATGCCCAGTTACATCGCTGGGTGCACACAACCAAATACACAAGAGGAAGTCTAGGGAGTTGGGTCGGAGGAGTTCGCGGAGGGGTTGAACGGGGTTGCGATCTCGGCATACAGGTTTTGATACTGCTCAATCACTCTGGGCAAGGAATACCTGGCCTGAATACGAGTTCTGGCCGCACCTCCTAACTCAGTCCGCGCCGCATCATCACGATCGATCATATCCAGAAGAGCCCTTGCGAGGGCATCAGGATTACGCGGCGGCACCACAAGGCCCGTTGAACCGACAATGATACCGGCGTCGCCAACATCCGTCACAATGCAGGGAACCCCACAGGCCATCGCCTCACCCAGGACATTGGGAAACCCTTCGCCGAAGGCGGAACTCAGGCAGGCAAGATCGACCCCCGCCAGCAGGTGATCGACATCGTGGCGCAGCCCGAGGATATGAATCCTGCTCCGAAGGCCCAACTCAGCCACTCGTGGTATCAGCCTTTCGGTATACTGACCCGCCAGCAGGAAATGAACCTGTGGCCTTTCCGATGCTATCCTCGCCGCCGCAGCCAGAAACGTTGTGTGATCTTTCATCGCATCAAAACGCGCGATGAGCGCGATGAGCATTGTATAGCACGACAAGCCGAGTTCGTCGCGTAACTTCTTTGCCGCAACCCGATCTGGACGGAATCGGTCGGTGTCGAACCCGTTTGGAATGAATGCCCATCGACGCGGCTGGTACCCCAACCGTTGATGTTGTCGCCTCCCAGCTTCACTATTGACCACTACGGCCGCCGGCGCAGCCGAATTCCACGCTAAGATTCGCCGTACACAGCGTGTCTGGAACGGATAGTATTTTAGGTCCATATCTGAACAGCGGACGTTCCATACCAACTGTGTCGGCCGAACAAATCGGGTCGCCAGCAAGCTAATAAGATCGGCATGATACAGCCAACTTTGCACCAACGTTGGCTTCATGTCCTTCAGCAATCGAACCAATCGTGGTAACGAAGGCACGTCAGGCCGCCCTCGCACCATGCCAAGACAATAAACCGGGATTCCAGAAGATTCTATGGCATCAGCCAGTTGGCCGCGGTCAGTCAGGGAAATCACGACATTCAAGAAGCGGTGACGATCCATGCTCGAAACAAGCTTTGTCAACATGAATTCGGCGCCGCCGATCTCGAGATTAGAAATGATATGAACGATTCGGATGACGTTGGAATTCTGACCCGCAAATGGTTTTAGCATCATGGAGTTATTTCCAAGGTATCAGCAACCATCCAACAGACATTGGGATGAGCACTATTGGAAGAAGCATGACCAAATACAAGACCTTAAGCAACTCATAATTTGGCTAAAGACCGAGGGCTTTCACAGAATATTCGATCATCCGGTCAACCCCGAAGTGTTGGACGATGCGCTCTCTTGCAGCTCTGCCCAAGTTGGCCCTCGCTGAGATATCCATGTCTATCAGGCTGCGCCACGCCGAGACGAGCGCCCGGGCATCGTTGGGAGGAACC
>JBQTHT010000032.1:0-6710 GCA_052389595.1 Nitrospiraceae bacterium | reverse complement strand
ACGGATTCAACGATCCGTCCCCCGTTTTCTAACCACTGATCCCTCATCACCGACATCCATGAGGTTTTTGTGGATTACGATGTGAAAGACATGAAGTTGGCTGAACAGGGCAGGCTAAAAATCGAATGGGCCGAAGCCACGATGCCCGTTTTGAGACTGATTAAGAAACGATTCAAGAAGGAGCAACCGCTGAAAGGCCTGCGGGTCACGGCATGTCTACACGTGACGACGGAAACGGCTAATCTTATGAAGACACTTCAGGCAGGCGGCGCCGAAATTCGGCTCTGTGCATCGAATCCCTTGAGTACGCAAGATGATGTCGCGGCCTCGCTCGTGCAGCACGACAGCATTGCCGTCTTTGCGATCAAAGGTGAGGATAATAAAACTTATTACCGGCATATCGAGTCAGCTATCGCCCATCGCCCCCAAATTACGATGGACGACGGCGCAGATGTCGTCTCCACCATTCACTCCAAGCGTAAAGACCTGCTGAAACACGTGATCGGCGGTACGGAAGAGACGACCACCGGCGTCATTCGCCTCCGCAGCATGGCCGACCGCAAAGTCCTGCGGTTCCCCGTGATCTCCGTCAACGACGCCGACACCAAACATATGTTTGACAACCGATACGGAACGGGCCAGAGCACCTTGGATGGAATTATTCGAGCCACCAACCGCTTGGTCTGCGGCTCAACCGTCGTCGTGGCCGGTTATGGCTGGTGTGGGCGGGGCATCGCCATGCGAGCCAAAGGGATGGGGGCTGATGTCATTGTCACCGAGATCGATCCCTTGAAAGGTTTGGAAGCCGTGATGGACGGCTACCGCGTGATGCCGATGGAACAGGCTGCGCCGGTCGGCGACTTTTTCGTCACCGTCACCGGTAATCTCAAGGTGATTCGCGGTGAGCACTTTGCCGCCATGAAGGACGGCGCCATTGTGTGCAACTCCGGCCACTTCAACGTGGAGCTGGACATTCCGGCTTTAGAAAAGCTCAGCCGCAAGCGGCGCATCGTGCGCCCCGGCGTGGAAGAGTTCGCTCTGAAGAATGGCCGGCGGGTCAGCCTGCTCGGTGAGGGCCGCCTGGTGAATCTCGCCACCGCCGAAGGTCATCCCTCCAGCGTCATGGACATGAGCTTCGCGAATCAGGCGCTCGGCGCAGAATACATCGCGAAGAATCACAAGATGCTGGAGAAGAAAGTGTACCCGGTGCCGCCGGTCATCGATAAAGAAATCGCCCGCCTCAAGCTCGCCGGCATGGGTGTGAATGTCGATAAGCTGACGAAGGAGCAGGAGAAGTATCTGGCATCATGGGAGATGGGGACATAAAAATCTCCTAGACGACAGGGAGTAAAGAAAAGGCAGGTCGATTCAAGGTTGGCTACGCCTCACCGGCTTCGTCCCATGGTCGAGACCTTTCCCCTCGAACGGGCCGCTGCCGCCCAGATGTGGTTGGTTCGCTCTCCGGACCAATTCGGCGCCGGCGATGACCATGGCTCCGCCGAGAATCGTCTGCACACAGAGCGGTTCGCCCAGACATAGATAGGCCAGGAGGATCGTACAAATGGGAATCAAATTGTGGTAGGTCCCGACGGTGGCGGGAGACAGAGATTGCAACGAACGGTAGCGCAGGAGAAACACGGCGGATGTGGCACATCCGATATATATCACCGACGCCACGATGAGCGGTGAGACTTCCTCGTGTAGGGATTCCGGCCACTCCAGCGAACCAAGAAAGAGCAAGAGAGAGCTGCTGCCGAACATGACCGTGTTGGACACCATCACCCCGAAGCGTTTGACGACGCCAGAGCTGAGCACAATGTGCGCCGACATCATCACAGTGAACAGCAGGACGAACAGATCGCCGAACTGAAAATTCGCCTCCGCATACGGAGCGCCGTGGTAAACGGCGACGACACAGCCGATCAATGAGAGCGCGATACCCACCACCTTCAATAGGCCCATCTGGTCTTTTCCCAAAAGCACGCTCAGGGTCGAGGGGAGAAGACCGTAGATGAGCGCATAATGGATGACGCTCGTGTACATGAGGCCCCACGCAGGAATGTGCGATGTACGAGGAATGGGGCAAGTTGTCCACCAAGTCGAGCAGCATCGGAGCCCGCGACCACTCACCGGGAGAGTTCGAACGGTGGACGAACCTCAAGCAAGTCTTCGGGAATAGCTCCCCTCCCAACTGTCGATAACCACATTGCAACACCACTCGGTCAGAATCGACCGAATCTTCCGCGTTCCTCTGCGTACACCCATCATTTCGCCCATGAATGACTATGCCGGCTCTCCAAGATTATTGACTACGCTTCGTAAGCGGCGTATCGTTTTGACCAACCCTAGTAGGGAGGGAAAGCCATGTCAGTTATGTGCTCCCTGGCGGCCTGCAAGGCACAGACAGGAATGTGCGGACACGAGAAGGTGATGTTCAGCATCGCTGCACTCCTGGCTGTCGGTGTTGGCGCCTACTTGTTCCTCGGCTGACCGGCACACCTGAACGAGTCATCGTCGGACGGCCCTGCTGGGGCCGAGGGGGTTTGTTGCGTCTCCTCTCAGGTATCGAAATATGACCGTCAGTTCATTGTATTGACTACTCACCTGAGAGTGTCCTGTGGGGAGGAATCCTACTTGGCAGAGATGCGGTTGAAGAGGAGCATCCACAGTGTAGTCCCACTATCCTGCTCCGCCGCTTATTCCCGTCAGTGTCTCTCGAATTTTTCGAACCAGTACCTCGCCGGTGAAGGGCTTCTGAATGAAGGCGAGGTCCTGGCCTATGACTGGTTTGAGAATTTCATCCGTGTAACCGGACATGTACAGGATTCTGACGGTGGGGAAGAGCGGCTGTAACCGCTTCACCAACAGGGCCGGTCATTCGGGGCATCATGACATCTGTTAGAACCAGATGCGGCTGGTTTGGGGTGGCATGCAGGATCTGAAGAGCTTGCGCGCCATCAGCGGCCTCCTGGACTTGATAGCCGTTGGCCCGCAACATATCGCCGACCACGATACGCACATCTTCATCATCCTCGACCAGGAGAATCGTTTTATGGCCGCCGACCGTCTCCGACAACCGAGCAACAATGTGAACCGGGGGTGATTGGTCGCACCGGGGTAGACACACGGCAAACGCCGAGCCCGCGCCGGGCTTACTTGCCAGTTCGACGAACCCCCCGCTTTGCCAAATTTATTGAGGCCGGTCTCATTCTGAAACTGCACTCTGTAGGTCGAAGGATCAATGACCCCCACGATCACAGGCTGGGCGTTTAACAACACGTGAGGGTCATAGGAGGGGCGGGATGGGACGATGGGTTCGGACATAACGACCTCCAACCACCGCTAGCCGGCACCGTGACACTATGGACAGGCGAACCTGTACATGGTGAGCCTTAGATAAAAAGCACAAGTTGTTCCCCCAAGAGTCACCATCTCTGATGATCGCCGAATCCCCGCCATTGCTTCATTTTTCAAGCAATTGACATGCAGAGGTCTCCTGATATACAGAGCAATGCGGATTGCCTGTATCAAATGGATAAAGGCAGTATGCGATCCGATACAACGCCAGGCGCCTCGACCGGTCTGCTCAACGTTCAGGAAAGTGTGACTCTTAGCCATGCAGCCCCGTTCTCTCCCTTTGGTTCCTGTGATACTCTGCACGGGATCCCCTTAACGGCGATGTAATCATTTCCCTTTTTCAACAAGGATGCACTGGTGACTTTTCGCCATTCGCAATATTTTTTTAGGACTGAACGACGGGCTGGTGGAGATTCTCGGAGCTGTGAGCGGGTTCTTCGCGCCTTCGGCGATGCCGTGACGGTTTTAATCGCCGCCACGACGGCAGTGGCCGGCGCATTGTCGATGGGCGCCGGCGCGTTCCTGGCCTTGAATTCGGAGAAGGAAGTCAAATCGACAGAATCGGCCAAGAGACAATTTCTGGGGGAAGGGACCGTCTCAACCGAGATGGAGGAGCCACCATTGACGTCCGCTCTGTTTGTCGGCGGGGCTTACATTATTGGAGCGGTGGTGCCTGTCTTGCCTGTCCTGGCAGGCGCCAAAAACGCACTCCCATCGCTAGCCACGGCCGGCAGCATGATCGTCCTCGTCTCCGCCCTTCTCGCATTTCTTTCCGGCATGGAAGTGAAGAAACGTATTCTCCTTAACCTGGTCATCATTACCGCAGCCGTTACCATCACGTATGCAATCGGAATAGTAGCCAGACAGATGTGGGGCATTTCGGTGTAGTGGAGAAGAGCTGATAGCTCATCGCTGATCGCTTATGGCTCGGATTCATGTAGGACTCTCAGGCTATTCGTACAAACCGTGGCAAGGGCCAGGGCGATTCTATCCTACCGATCTTCAGCAAACTGAGTTTCTGCGATTCTATGCCAGTCGCTATGACAGCGTGGAATTGGATGGCATCTGGTACCGCTTGCCGTCCGAACAGGCAGTCCAAACCTGGATTGCCCACACGCCGCCACACTTTGTTTTTTCCCCAAAGGCCCATCGTCGGATTACGCACTTCCAACGGCTGAAGCCGGAGGCCTGGCCGTTTCTTCAAACGATGTTCGATCGATTGGCTCCCTTGGAACAAGCGAAGAAACTCGGGCCGGTGCTTGTGCAGTTGCCGCCCAACTTTATGCGGGACGATCATCGTTTAGAGGCTTTCTTAGACCATCTCCCGGCGACCGTTCGATGTGCAATCGAATTTCGGCATCCTTCATGGATGACCCAGACAGTGGAAGATATTCTTCGTGGCCATGGCGTTGCATGGGCAGCAGTGGAGACCGACGAACAGGCAGCCGAACACCGCAACACGGCCGATTTCCTTTATGCTCGTTTGCGGCGAAGCCGGTACAAAGATGCGGACTTAGTAGAGTGGGGTACGCGCCTGGAGGAGGCCGCCGGCCAAGGGAAGGATTGCTTTATCTACTGCAAACACGAAGACGAGGGAGCGCCATGGGAGTGGGCGGATCGTTTGCTGGAATTGACACAACTCAGAAGAAATCTCTAATCAGGGGGCCGAAACCATCGGCAATTCCCGCCGGACTTCCGCTTCCCGCTGAATGCGGAGTCGCTCGGCTTGAGACTCGCGCATCACTTGATCGAGCAAACTATCGGTCAACTGCGTGAGCTCAGCGGCGGCATCTTTCATGGCTCCGTGTTCGACGGCGCGCGACAGCACTTCCGCTTTTGTGGCCCCCCTTTTTTGCCCCAGGAACGGTTTCACGATGAGATACACGACATCCCGCAGAGGCATGTAACGCATGAATCGCCGCAACAGCTTGTAGGTTTGCACCGGATAATGCAGCAATTTGTAGGCGAAGAGGCGGCGCAATCCGGCGCGGCGTTCCTCGTTGATGATCTCGCCGGGCAGACAGGTCGGATCGATCTCGGAACACTTGAAGTATTTGTACCAATCGGTCGCCTCGTTCACCAGCCCGCGTTTCACATATTCTTGCCACAACGGCGTCCCTCGGTAGACGCACAGCCGGTTGAAGCCGAATGTGTCCAGCGGCAGCTTTGAGGCCAGGTCAAAGGTCGCCCTCATATCCTCGACCGTCTCATCGGGATTACCGACGGTGAAGAACCCGTGCACAATTTCGATGCCCGCCTCTTTGGCGTTCACGACGGCTCTCTTGACTTCACCCAATGTCTGTTCCTTCTTCAATCGATCCAATATTTTTTGACTGCCGCTCTCGACCCCGAACATCAACGTGCGGCAATGTGCCTTGGCCATGGCGGGAAAGAGATGCTGCGCCACTGAGTCCACTCGCCCCTCGCAACCCCACTGAATCGTAATCCTGTTGTCGTTGATGCCTTTGCAGATCGCCTCAATACGTTTAGGCTGCAGAAGAAAGTGATCATCGACAAAATAGACGGCCCCATACCCAAGTTCCTGAAGATGTTTAAATTCATCCACCACGTGTTGCGGACTGCGGGAGCGCCACTTCCCTTCATTGAAGATCGGAATATCGCAAAAGACGCAAGGCCAGGGGCATCCACGCGAGGTCTGCATGGTGGTGAACCGTTCCATTGAAAGCACCGCAGGCACATCCAACGGCATGGATTCGACAAAGTCCAGCGGCAGGCTTTCACGGTCGGGAAACGGCCATTGATCGAGATGGCGCTCCATGTTTCGATTCGGATTCTGGATGACATGGCCATCTTTGGCCCACGTCAGACCGGACACCTCAGACGGATCGTCCAGTCGATCCAACAGGTCGAGAATCAACTGTTCGCCGTCCCCACGGCAGACGAAATCCACCTCAGGACATTGATCCTTTACCAACTGTGCATTGAGGCTCGCAAAAACTCCGCCGAACGCCAGCTTCACTGTGGAATTGGTGGCGCGAATCTGCCGGGCGAGTATCTTGGCGTGCGGATAGCTGGTGGTGCTGAGAAAACTCAAGCCGACCAGGGCCGGTTGCTTCTGATTGATTTCTTCGATGATCACGTCGTTGGGCGTGTCGGGATTCGCCTGGTCGAACATCGTGCACTCATGGCCGGCGCGCTTCACCACGGCCGACAAAGACATGATTCCGATCGGTGGGAACCCCATCACCCGTATATTGCCGTTTTTTGCGCGCGTCTTGGCGGGAAGAGCATAAAACTGAGGGTCGCGAATATGGATCAGGAAGACGCGCATCGCATCCTTTTGTTTGCCGGCCTCATAATCAACCTAGATTGATGCGATCGCACCGAGAGGA
>JBQTHT010000031.1:0-3324 GCA_052389595.1 Nitrospiraceae bacterium | reverse complement strand
CGAGCCATCGGCGCGGTGCCCGTGTCGTCTGAAGACTTTGAGCGCGGGATCAAACAGTTGGAGACGGCACTTCATTTTCAGGACACGGATCGTCTGATTCACCAGCTCAGGGCCATGGTGGATACTTTCCGTTCCGTCGGCCAAGGCTGACGGTTCGATCATAGGCACGCCTTCTCAATATCAACAACGCCGTAACTCCCAGCAGTGAAGATCGTCATTGCAGCGTGGCATCTCAAGAATTTCAATGTGGGACTTGGGCGCTATTGTCGCGAGTTGATCGAGGCTATCGGCCGAATCGATCAGACGAACCACTATGATGTGCTCATGCCGGACGACTCGTGCCGGTTTCCGATTCGCCCGACCATGCGGTACCACACCGTTCGCATACCGATTTTTAAGCGACGCGTGTGGGAGCAACTCTCGCCGTGGTTAGCCGGTCGCCACGACCTCATCCATTTTCCCTATGACTCCGCGCTCGCCTGGAAGAGAAGTAAATTTGTGACGACGGTTCACGATCTCAAGCCGATGTTGTTTCGGGAACTCGCGGCTCGCGCCAATGTGAGCAGTTTGATTGAACGTGCATGGGTGGGTGACCGATGGCAAACCATGGATCATGTGCTCACCGACTCTGTATGTTCCAAGCACGATCTTATGCGTCTTGTCGGGTTTCCCGCGGAGCGGGTGACGGTCGTGCCGCCCGGCGTTGATCTAAGTCGATTTCGCCCTGCCGTGGAGCGGAGGATAGTACATGGAGCGCGACCGTATGTCCTGTGTGTCGCAGGAACGGATCCCACCAAGAATGTGGAGACTTTGGTGGCCGCCTTTGCTAGGCTTCCACGAAGCATTCTAGACACGCATGACCTCGTGTTGGCCGGTGACGTGCAGAAGCGACAGATTGTTCAAAGCGCGGTGAGGCGACACGACTTGGAGAAGCAGACCGTGTTTACCGGCGTAGTCCCCGACGAGCGATTGATTGAACTGTACCAGCAGGCCGCGCTGTTTGTGTTTCCGTCCTTGTATGAAGGATTCGGCCTTCCGGTGTTGGAGGCGATGGCGTGCGGGTGTCCGGTCATCTGCTCGTTCGCATCCTCCTTGCCCGAGGTGGCCGGCAACGCCGCCATTCTTGTCGATCCCGAAGAGGCAAACAACTTGACGGAACAGATGGAACACGTTCTTATGGATCCTGCCGCGCGCCGGGAACTTCAGGAGAAGGGATTGGTTCAGGCCGCTCAGTTTTCATGGGACCGGACGGCGAGAGAAACGGTCGCCGTGTACGAACGAGTCGTAGAAGGCGGTCGGTCTATTTCACCGCGATGGGTCGGTGGCGATCAGGTTGTGAGGTGTGCGCAATGAAAGGGATCGTGTTGGCGGGTGGGCTGGGCTCGCGGTTACTGCCTCTCACGAAAGTGACGAACAAACATCTGTTGCCGGTCTATGATCGGCCGATGATTTATTATCCGATCCAGGCGTTGGTGAATGCCGGGATTCGTGAGATCTTGTTGGTCACAGGCGGCAACAGCGCAGGGGACTTTTTGAAACTGTTGGGAAACGGGAAAGAATTCGGGCTCAAGCATCTCCATTATACGTATCAAGAAGGAGAAGGCGGTATCGCCGATGCGCTCAGGCTTGCCGAACATTTTGCAGAGAGCCAGCCGGTTTGCGTAGTGTTAGGGGACAATATCATTGAAGGGAACATCGCGCGGGCCGCCCAAGCCTTTCGGGAGCAAAAGCACGGAGCAAAGATTTTATTGAAAGAAGTAAAGGATCCTCAACGGTTCGGCGTACCGGTCTTGGACGGCAAACGAGTCATGAAGATCGAAGAAAAGCCGAAGCAGCCTCGCTCCTCGTATGCCGTCACCGGCTTATACTTCTACGATGCTCGCGTGTTCAGCATCATCAAGACCCTCAAGCCGTCGGATCGAGGAGAGCTGGAAATTACGGATGTCAATAATGCCTACATCGATGCCGGCGAGCTTACGTGGGATGTATTGGAAGGCTGGTGGACCGACGCCGGGACGATTGAATCTTTGCTTCAGGCCAACCAACTGGTGGCCGGTACCGGCGCCAATAAAGTGGACCTCTAGTGGTGTCGCGAAGCGTGAAGCGCTTCCTGTGAAGCGAACGACGGGATACGAACGACCTGACACGAGCGAGTAGTGACGAATGACGAGTCACGGATGACGGTCTTATGAGAATTCTGGTCACCGGCGGCGCCGGCTTTATCGGATCGCATCTCGTTCGCCGGCTCCTCGCTGATTCCCGCCACTCCATCGTCAACCTCGATGCCCTTCGTTATTCCGGCAATCTGGAAAACCTGGCCGATATCGCGACCGATAGCCGTTACACGTTTGTCCATGGAGATATCGGTGATGCGCACGTCGTGGAACGAACACTGAAAGACCACGGAATTGAAGCGGTGATCAATGCCGCGGCTGAAACGCATGTGGATCGCTCGATTCTTGAACCGAACAGCTTTGCCAAGACAGATGTCGTGGGCACCGGCGTTTTGTTGGAAGCAGCGCGTCAAGCTCGCATTTCTCGGTTTGTGCAGGTGAGTACCGATGAAGTGTATGGGAGCGTGGAAACGGGTGAGTCGACGGAAGAGGACGTGTTGGCGCCGCGCAGTCCGTATGCAGCGAGCAAAGCGGGAGGGGATTTGCTGGTTCGAAGCTATTGGACGACCTATCAGTTTCCGGTGGTGATCACGCGTGGAAGCAATACGTATGGGCCGAACCAGTATCCGGAAAAATTTATTCCCCTCTTCGTCACCAATGCGGTGGATGATCAGCCGTTGCCGCTCTACGGTGATGGGCGGAATCGTCGCGATTGGCTGTCGGTGTATGATCACTGTCGGGCGATCGAGCATGTGCTCCATCAGGGGCAACCAGGCACTATCTATAACGTCGGCGGCGGCAATGAGCGGGAAAATATCACCGTGGCGCAATTGATTCTCGAATACATAGGGAAACCGTCTTCTCTCATTCGTCTCGTGCAAGACCGACCCGGACATGATCGCCGTTATGCGGTAGACAGCAGCCGTCTTCGATCCATCGGTTGGAAACCGGCGGTGTCGTTTGAGGAAGGGCTTCAGGCAACGGTCGAATGGTATCAACGGAATGACGCATGGTGGAGAAAGATCAAGTCCGGTGAGTTTCGAACCTATTACGAGCAGATGTATCGCCAGCGTCTGCAAGAGGCAAGTTGAATGCAAGCGGTCTTGCATCTTGAGACCCTTGACCGGATGTTGAGCGGTAGGTGCGCGACATGGGCATTCTGATCTGCGGCGCCGTTGGTGATCTTGGACATGTATTGCGTCGTGTCCTG
>JBQTHT010000030.1:0-13346 GCA_052389595.1 Nitrospiraceae bacterium | reverse complement strand
GGTTTGCACTCGCAATGCCGATCTCTTCCAAGAATACTTCCGGCTCAAAGCGCGCATTTGCAGGATCCCATCGATGAACCGCTATCACATCTATGCGCCTCATCGCACGGAGCCGAAGTCATATCGGTATTCGCAGGCAGCCCGTATGGTGGTCGATGCCTATCGGTCATTTTCACCCACACTGGCCGAGCTGGCGGAGAGAGTCTTTTTCGAGCGGCATGTCGACGGCCCCACTCGTCCCGGCAAACTCAGCGGGGCCTATTGCTACAGCGTCGTTCCCGGGCTTACGCCCTATGTGTTCCTCAACTTTACAGGTGAAGCACGCGACATCGCGACGATGGCCCACGAATTGGGTCATGCCGTGCATGGCATGATGGCCGCCGACCACTCAGTCTTCACTTTTCATTCCACTCTGCCGTTGGCTGAAACGGCGTCGGTGTTCGGTGAGCGGGTGCTCTCAGACGCGCTGATGTCTCAAGAACGCGATCGCAAAGTGAAACAGGGGCTGCTGCTGTCTCAGCTCGACGATATCTACGCCACGGTCCTGAGGCAGGCGTATTTTGTTCAGTTTGAAACGCTGGCTCACCAGATGATTGCCGATGGGGCCACTGTACAAGACTTGGCCGCCACATATCTCGACAGCCTGCGCAAGCAATTCGGGAAAGCCGTCCGCGTTCCCGACGAGTTTCGTTGGGAATGGCTGACCATCCCGCACATCTTCGCCAGCCCCTTTTATTGTTACGCCTACAGCTTCGGAAATTTATTGGTCTTGGCACTCTATCGGATGTATAAAGAGCAAGGCCAGAAGTTCATCCCGCAATATCTGAACCTGCTAGCCGCCGGTGGATCGAAGAGCCCTCACGCTATCCTGTCCGAGATCGGGGTGGATATGGCATCGGAATCGTTCTGGCAATCCGGATTCGATACCATTCGTGAAATGATCAAAGAGCTAGAAAGCACGATGAGTTAGAGGAATCCCCTGCGCTCAAAATCCGCCTTCTTGTGACTGTTTCACCCATCCAAAATTTTTGATCCATTTTTTCAAATATGAGGTTGACACTTCCTCGGCTAGCGACTATACTATTCTTAGTTGATAACGGTTATCATAATCGTTAATGGATGTCGGGTAACGATGACGAGCAGCTCTCACAAGGAGTAGATCCATGTACGTCTGTCTTTGCAAAGGGCTCACGGAATCGGATGTGCGAGAAGCCGGGCAACGTGGAGCGGTGACCGCGTGCCAACTGATATCGGCCTTCGGATTGAAAGAGGACGGGTGCTGTGGCCGATGCGCAAAGAATATTCATGAATTTGTTTCGATAGCAGCAAGCGAAGCGGATATGTCGTGCCGCAAAGCGGCCTCATCTGCTTCTTAATCTAACCTCCAACTCCGTCATTCCCACTGCTTCGGCCCCTCCCTGCTTCCCTTCCTTTGCGAACGAATTATTTTCGAGCCGACTTCAGCAGAGTGGCCACTTCCACGACACGACGCCCCAAGGCCCGCGCCTCCGCCAGCTCCTTTTCATCGATGCCGGGACTTTCCCCCTCCGTGGTTGCCGATGCTCCCAAAGGCCCTCCCCCACTGACGACGATCATGCGATTTCCCAGCATCGCCGCCAAGATCGTCAACATCGTGATCTCTTTTCCTCCCGATACTTGACCGCCTGTGACAAATGCCGCTCCGACTTTGTCACGCATCTTAAATTCCGGGAAGACTCCGAATTTAAACTGCCAATTGTCAAAGAACATCTTCACATCACCGGCCAGATTGGACCAGTAGACGGGTGATCCGACGATCAAGGCATCCGATGAAAACAGCTCATCGCCCGTCACCTCTCCTACTCGCTTCAGGATCACCAGAGTGCCGGGAACGGCTTTGGCCCCTTCGACGATCGCCCCGGCCATTTTTTCCGTATTCCCTGTTCGAGAATGGTACGCGACCAGTATGGTGATAGCAGGTCCCGCATCATCAGCCCCTGCAACTCCTCCGATCATGACACATGAGGCAATCACACAAGCAATGAACTTCATAACAACCTCCGCCAGTCACATGCTGAGCTATACGCGCTGATGGCTGAGATTTTTGGAGTACCTGAATACTCAGCGTTCAACAATCGAATTAGAGAGAGGAGTGTCGGAACATACGAGGAGAGTGAAGGCTGCACAAAGCCGGCGGTTCTTGTCTAGTGACGGACCGTTTCTTCGTCCATATGCTCTTCGACAGACACTTCGGTGAGCGTCCCGCGATAATCGCATTTGTGACAACGAATGCGCCACTCCTCGATCCATTTCTCTTGAACGTAAGATTGACGACATTTCGGACACACGAATACGCCCTTTTTATAAAGCACTCGGCGTTTTTCCTTCATCGCTCCTCCAGTGACGCTTTGCTTTTGACGCCACAGAATTACATAGGCATGCACCGGATTGCAAGGCAAGTCTATTGAGCGTTTGCCTCAGTCCGCCTTCTCTCATTCTTGACAGTCCTGCAACCGGCTGGCTAGGATTCGCCCATGGCCCTCATCGCATCCGCCTTTACCTTGCTGCTCTTGGCTGTGGTCGTCGCACTTTCTCCCACGACCGATGCCGGCTCTCTTCTCAATACCCCGAATGATGTCCTTATCCCAATCAAAACTCCGAATGGGGTGACGATCCATGCCGAATTAGCCGACACAACTCTCAAGCGGGCTCAAGGTCTGATGTATCGCGAACACCTCTCGAATGACCGGGGGATGCTGTTCATCTTCGGGGATGCTCAGCTCTGGACCTTTTGGATGAAGAATACGAAGATTCCCCTCGATATCATTTGGATGGACGGCAAAAAGAAAATCATCCATATCGAGCGCAATGTTCCGATCTGCACGAGAACCGACGATGGGTGCCCCCAATATCAGCCTCATGAGGTGGCGGAATATGTCCTTGAGATCGCGGGCGGCAGGGCGGATGCGTTGAACTTGAAGCGAGGCGTCAAGTTACAGTTTCCCTAATTCTTCGGACTCTCTAGCCCGACACAGGGCCCCAGAAAAAACTTCTGATCCTCTCGACCAGCGATCGGGTTTCGCGGGCCACCGCACCGGCACTGTCCCGACTCAGTTTATCCTTCGCTACGAGGGTTGCAGCCTGTCGTGAAGCCACGACCTCGCTGATCCGTTCAATCAACCGCCGGTCCTCTTGGATGACACGGCTGAGAGCCTGTTTTCCGACGACGATGACAGTGAGTGGCACAACCGCCACCACCGTGGCCGATCGTGGTGCACCCGTCAGTAACGACATCTCACCGAAGAATTGACCTTCTTGCAAAGCCGCGAGGACCGTACTGCTTCCCTCATGTTGAAGGCGCACTTCGGCCGATCCCTTTAAGATGACGTACAGCTCCTCACCGGCATCTCCCTGGCAGACGACTCGCTCGCCCGGCAGGAATTGCAGAATTCTCGTATCCTGCGCCACTGTTTCGATTTGTTCGGAACTCAGCAAAGCAAAAAAATCCACGGCGGCCAAACGCCCCACAACTTGCGTCGGTTCCCACTCTCGCGTTTCCGACTGCTCGTCGCTTGGCGTCCGGTGGACCACACGCTGCGGGTAGGGAATCTCGATGCTGTGCCGATGGAAGGCGTTCCACACGTACGCACGCACTTCGCTTTCAATCTCCTGATATTGCGCATAATCGCTGATGGGAAATTCGACACGGTAGGAAACACCCGACTCATTGAACGCCTTGAGCGTGGCAACCGGTTTCGGATCCGGCAAGACTCCTTTAACGGATGACGCGGCTTCGACCAGGACGGCGCTGACTTCGTACGGCGGGATGCGATAGGTTGCCTCCACATATACCGAACACATATGGATCGTATCCGGTCGGCTGTAATTGATGATCCCGGCCTGGATCACATTATTGTTGGGCAACGCTACGTGATCATGTTCGCGAGTCAACAGCGTCACGTGATTGAATCCGATGTCGGTCACGAACCCTTCTCTTTCCAGAACCGATACCCAATCTCCGACGCGAATCATCTTTCCCAAGGCAATCCCCGCAAAAAACCGTTCGAGTGTGTCTTTGAGCGCCACCCCGACCACCGCCGTTGCAATGGTGGGGAGCGCGACAAGGGCGATGACATTGATCTTCACGACGAGCCGCAAGATGACGAGCCCGGCGGCAATCAACCCCGTGGCTAGGATGATTGTCCGCACCACATCGGGAATATAGGTCCCCTTGCGGTCAACCAGATAGTCGCCGATAAACAGAATATCGACGAGCTTGAGCATCAAAAATGACGCCCCGAGGTAGGTCGCGACTTCCACCCATGTCACCATTCGTGCAGGAAGACCGGAGGCAAAGCCTCCGCCGAAGATCAGGACGGTGGTCGCTAACACGAACGTCAGTGCTGACCCGAAGAACACCGAGGCGGGAACTCTTCTTTGTCGCCGATGGGCCAAATAACCGAGACCCGCCACGACGATGAGCAAGCCCATCGCGGTAAGAGCGATCTTTCCTATCAGGATGCTAAGACTCATCGTCGACTGAGCGCTGATGATGGTCTGGAACCGGCACGCAGGTGAGGCTGCACCCTACCGTTCTTGCCACGCGCGAACTCTCCGAGCGGTGATCACACCATCCACTCGTTCGATCGCTTTGAGCACCTGGGCGAGATGGGCGGTATCGGCGATTTCGATGACGAAATCCAGCATGGCTTTTCGATCTTCCCGCGTGGAGATTTCTGCCCGGCTGATGTTCGCATGGCGTTCGGCGATCGAGGAGGATACGTTCGCCAAGACACCGGTCTTATCGACGGCGATGACCGAGACTTTCACGGCATGCGTGCTAGGCGTCGCGACATCCCAGTCCACCTCCACAAGACGATCTTTATCGTAGTCTAATGCCTCGAGGTTCGGACAATCGACGGAATGAATCGTGAGGCCGCGCCCTCTGGTGATGTAACCAAGAATGCGATCGCCCGGCACCGGATTACAGCAGCGCGAGAGCTGCATAAGAAGGTCGCGGGCGCCTTTGACCTGAACACCTTTATGGTCCTGTTTCCCTGACGCGGGCTTCACCACGGTCGGGGATTCGGACGCCACGTCCTGAGCCACACGGGCATGAGGTGCAGTGAGTTTGCTGATGACTTGGGACGTCGCCAAGTGCCCGTACCCGACCGCCGCCGCCAATTCATCGGTCGTCTCAAAGCCGGCCTGTCTCGCGACGTCCAAGAGCTGTTCCGATTTGATCATCTGAGAGGGGGCGAGGCCATGCCGACGAAACTCCGTCTCAAGCAGGCGACGGCCGATGTCAATGCTGCGCGTTTGCTCCTCCGACTTGATCCAATGTTTAATCTTTGCCTTGGCACGGGATGTTCGAACAAACTTCAACCAATCCTTATGCGGAGTTTGACTGGGAGACGTCAGGATCTCGACTGTGTCTCCGCTCACGACTTGATGCTTAAGCGGGACGATCTTCCCGTTAACTTTCGCGCCCACACAGTGGTCTCCGACTTGCGTATGAATCGCGTACGCGAAATCCACAGGCGTTGAGCCGCGTGGCAACTCCTTCACGAGGCCTTTAGGAGAAAACACATAGACCACATCGTGAAAGAGATCGAGCTTCACGGAATCCATGAACTGGCGGTTGTCCGGCAGATCTTGATGCCATTCGACAAATTGATGCAGCCAGCCGAAGGCTTTACTGTCGCGCTCCTCAATCGGCCCCTGTTCCTTGTATTTCCAGTGGGCGGCAATCCCCTGCTCCGCTACCCGGTGCATGTCTTCCGTACGAATTTGGAACTCCACGTGCTCGCCTTTTGGTCCAACAACGGTAGTATGGAGGGACTGATAGAGGTTGGATTTCGGAATGGCGATGTAATCCTTGAACCGACCGGGCAGCGGTCGCCAGAGAGAATGAATGACTCCGAGAAGCGCATAACAGTTCATCTTGGTATCCGTGATGATCCGAAGCGCCGTGAGGTCGTATACCTCTTCGAAGGAAATCGATTGTTTTTCCATTTTCTGGTAAATGCCGTACAAGTGCTTGGGTCGCCCGTGCACTTCTCCGGAAAGGCCGGTCTCGACCAAAGCCTTTTTGACGAGGGCAATGACTTCACAAATATAGAGTTGGCGATCATCGTCGCGCTTCGCCACGCGCACACGCAACGTCTCATACATGTCCGGCTTCAGATGCTTCAGGCACAAATCCTCAAGCTCGTTCTTGATCCACCCGATTCCCAAGCGATTGGCCAACGGGGCGTAGATTTCGAGCGTCTCTTGCGCGATCTGTTGGCGCCTGGGTTCGCTGAGATACTCCAGCGTCCGCATGTTGTGCAGTCGATCCGCAAGCTTGATGAGCACGACTCGAATATCGTCCGCCATCGAGAGGACCATTTTGCGAAAGTTCTCCGCCTGCTTTTCCTCATAGTTGCGGAAGGGAATTTTCCCGATTTTCGTCACTCCCTCAACAAGCCGGGCGACTTCCTGGCCGAACTGCCGTTCCAGCTCCTCGGAAGTCGCCAGCGTGTCCTCCACCGTATCGTGCAGCAACCCGGCCACCACCGCCGATACGTCTGTTTTCAAGGAGGTGAGGACACCCGCCACCGCGAGAGGATGTTGGAGATAGGGCTCACCCGATCGTCTGATTTGTCCTTTGTGCGCTCTGGCTGAGAATTCGTAGGCCTTTCGGACAAGCGCAAGATCGGTCTCTGCGTAGAAGCCTTTTACAGACTCAATCAGCTGATCAATGTCCGTCACGGTTTCGTACAGCATCGGCTTCCTAGATGACCTGACTGGACTTGACATCCCTGATGCGCAACTGGATACGGTCATATCCATTCCAATGATTGATCTCCGGAACAAACGCCAAATCCACGGGACTCTTATTCAAGAACCCTCGATCCATGAGGGATCCCATGCGAAAGCCGATGCTCTCGAACGGCAACGATCTTCCTTGTCGCACGGTCAGCTTGAGATGCTTCTCTCCCACCACGCGCGAATCGACGATCGCGAGATTCCGTACGACAAGCATGGGCTCCGGATTTCCGGCTCCAAATGGATGCAAGGTCTCCAATTCTCGCACCAAGCGATGATCGATCTGCTGCAGCTGGACTTCGGCATCAACGTGCAGGGTCGGCTGTTGTCGACTTCCTGCCCAGTCCGTGTACAGCTGGGTAAACCGATCCCGAAATATGTCCAACCGAGATTCCCGAATCGTCAGGCCCGCCGCGCTGGGATGACCGCCATAGCCCTCCAGTAAATCGCGACAAACCGACAAAGCTTGATACAAATCAAAGCCCGGTACGGTTCGAGCCGATCCCTTCCCGATTCCCTCGTCGTCGATCCCAACCACCACGGCGGGACGGTGGAACCGTTCTACCAAACGGGCCGCGACAATCCCTACGACACCAAGATGCCACTGTCTTTTCCCTAATACGAAAGCCGACGGAACGTCGCTGGAGTCGAAAGAAGCCATCGCCTCGGATGTGATGGCTTCTTCGATATGCTGACGATCTCGATTCAACTGTTCGAGTTGCTCGGCTAGGCGTCGGGCTTCAGATTCGGACTCGGTGGTCAACAATTGCACGCCGGTCAGTCCATGAGCCAATCGTCCGGCGGCATTGATGCGAGGCGCCAAACGAAACGCGATCGTTTCCGCCGTACACGTCCGTGTGACACCCGCGACCTGTTTCAGTGCGCGGATTCCGCAGCGGGTGCCTGCAGAGATTTGTGTCAGACCTTCTCGAACAAGCCGGCGATTTTCATCTTGAAGGGGAACGACATCCGCCACCGTCGCCAGCGCCACCAAATCCAGGAAACATTCAAGGTCGAGGCATCCCTGATACTTGGCCTGATGGGCCTGGACAACTTTGTAAGCAAGCGAACCGGAACAGAGGCTGCGAAACGGATACGCCGAATCTTCCCGATGGGGATTGATGACCGCCAAGGCGGACGGCATAAGGCTATCGCTTTGATGATGATCTGTGACAATGACGTCCAGCCCCAATCGGTTTGCCTCAGCGATTTCGCGATGGGATGTCGTACCGCAATCCGATGTCACAACCAAACAGACTCCCTCGGCCCGGAGATTTCGGAGAGCTTGTTCGTTCAAGCCATACCCTTCTCGAAGACGATGAGGAATATAGCTACGGCACTGTCCCCCGAGCGCTTGAAAATATGAGAGATATAAGGATGTAGCTGAAATACCATCCACGTCATAGTCCCCATAGAAACAGACCTTCTCTTTCGTCACCAGCGCTTTCTGCAAGCGATCGACCGCTTTCTCCATATCAGGAAGCAGATAGGGATCGTGTGCCTCGGCACTAGTCGAAGGGGAAAGCCAGCGGTTCGCCTCGTGCGGAGTCGTCACGCCTCGGCCTAGCAGAATAGAGGCAGTCACGGGAGAGATGGAAAGCGCTTGAGCCAGTGCCATTTGTTGCACTCGGTTGATGTCTCGAAAAACCCAAATTCTTTGGCGCATTGACTTCTTCGGACTGCCTAGATCCTGCGCTCACAACTTGCTGAGAAGTAAGGGAAATAGTATAGGCTCCGCCAAATATTGTCAAACTGTCAGGGGAGCGCCAGGAGTATGCGAGTGAAAGTGAGAGAGATGAGTGCCGTACGGAGATTGTAGGAGTGTGTGAAAAAGAAACCGTGCAAACGGAAGGAATATCTCGAGCAGAGCTAACACACAAGGAATTGAACTGGTTATTCTCCTCCTTTTTGGACGTAATTTTTTACGAACTCTTCGGCATTTTCTTCGAGAACGTCATCAATCTCATCTACGAGTTTATCGATATCTTCCTTCAGTTTCTTTCCCGCCTCCACGACCTTGGGATTGGGCTTGACGTCCTCTTTGACTTGCGAATCCTTTTTGGACTCCGGTCTCCTCTCCTGTTTTTCCATCGGAGCACCTCCAGACAGCCTGCCAAACGGCACCGGACGAGGGTTCAAGCAGGGTGTGATTCCTACAGGTCAACATACTCTACGTCCCTCGGCTCAGTCAAGCCAACCGCAATTCCACGCAAGAAGGCGCCATTCCTACACCAACAGCGATACTATTAAAAGCGCGACGATATTGATGACTTTGATCATCGGATTAATCGCTGGACCGGCCGTATCTTTATAGGGATCCCCCACCGTGTCGCCGGTGACCGCCGCCTTGTGTGTCTCACTCCCTTTTTTCCCCTGCTCCTCGATGAATTTCTTCGCGTTATCCCACGCGCCGCCGCCGCTGGTCATGGAAATGGCCACGAAAAGGCCGGTCACGATACTCCCGACCAGAACGCCACCTAATGCTTGTGGTCCCAGGATCACGCCAACGAGGATCGGAGACACGACGGGAATCAGTCCCGGGATCATCATCTTCTTAATTGCAGCTTGTGTGACGATATCCACGCAAGTGCCATACTCGGGTTTACCGGTTCCCTCCATGATGCCCTTGATGTCTCTAAATTGCCTGCGGACCTCTTGAACCACGAGGCCAGCCGCCTGTCCTACGGCTTTCATACAGATGGCCCCGAAGATGAATGGCAACATTCCACCCAAGAACAGTCCAACGAGAACGTAGGGGTTCGAGAGATCAAACGTACTCACGGTATTGCTTTTGGCCACCTCACGCGCATATTCGGCAAACAAAACCACCGCCGCCAAACCGGCTGAACCGATCGCATAGCCCTTTGTCACCGCCTTGGTGGTGTTGCCGACCGCATCCAGCGGATCGGTGATGTTCCGGACATCTTTACCCAGATGCGCCATTTCCGCGATGCCGCCCGCGTTATCGGTAATCGGCCCAAAGGCGTCGATGGCCACCACGATTCCGGCCATAGACAACATCGAGACTGCCGCTACCGCAACGCCATACAGCCCACCGGCAGCCGCGCCTCCACAGATCCAGAAACTGCCAAGGATCGCGGCCGCAATGACCACCACCGGCCAAGCCGTCGCCTGCATGCCCACGGCCAATCCGGCAATGATGTTCGTCGCGTGCCCCGTCTCGCTGGCTTTTGCGATGTCCTTCACCGGGGCATAGCTCTTCGAGGTGTAATAGTCGGTGATGAAGACGAGCGCCATCGTGACGATCAATCCAATCAGGGCCGCCAGGTAATAGCTGAGGCCGCTCACCCCTCCCATCCCCTCCATCATCGAAGTCGTGATGGGGTAAAAGGCGATCGCGGCAATTCCGGCGGCGACAAACAATCCCTTATAGAGCGCCTTCATGATGCCGCCATCCTCTCCCACCTTCACAAAGAGAATCCCGATGATCGTGGCAAAGATCGTCATACCGCCTAACGCTAACGGATAGAAGATCGGCTGGGATTGTCCCTTGAAGATTGTGAACGCCAACACCATCGCTGCCACGGTGGTGACGGCATAGGTTTCAAACAGGTCCGCCGCCATACCGGCACAGTCGCCGACATTGTCTCCGACGTTATCGGCAATCACCGCCGGATTGCGCGGATCGTCTTCTGGAATGCCGGCTTCCACTTTGCCGACGAGGTCGGCGCCGACATCGGCTGCCTTGGTATAAATGCCGCCGCCGACACGAGCGAACACCGAAATAAGGCTCCCACCGAATCCAAGGCTGAGGAGCGCGTGAATCGCTTTCTCTTGTCCCGCGACTTTTTCGGCAATGACATAAAACCCCGTGAGCGCGAGAAGCCCCAATCCGATGAGCAAGAGCCCCGTCACCGCTCCGCCGCGGAACGCCACCGTCAATGCAGCGTTGAGACCCTTATGCGCCGCCTGTGCCGTTCGCACGTTTGCCCGCACCGCGATATACATGCCGACATAGCCGGCTGTTGCGGAAGCGCCGGCCCCGACCAGAAATCCTACTGCGGTGAGGAGCCCAAACTTATCGGACCAGAACCCCGCTATCCACAAGATCGCGAATAGGCCTGCTGCGACCGCCCCGACCGTCCGGTATTGGCGATTGAGATACGCGGACGCACCTTCCTGGATCGCCAGTGCGATCCGCTGCATCTCCGCATTTCCTGCATCCAGCCTAAAGACCCAGAACGCGAGGTACATACCATATCCAATGCCCGCCACCGCCGCCGCAATCGCAAACATCACAACTACTGATGGGTCCACAGACGAATCCTCCTCTGGTTAGGGAAGAGTAGAATGCACGCTCACACTCACGCACCGGCGTTGAAACTTGTGTGGAGGAAGCGATGCAGGTTCACTCGCGGTTCGTTGCTCATTGAAGGAAGCTAAAATCGGCGCCATTCTATACACAGACCGGCCAATGATCAAGGTGAAAGGCAATTCGGTAGTGACCAGTTTGCGGGGTCGGAAGCAAGTTTGCTATAGTTTCTCCAGAGGGGCGCCCATGGGATTCGACCCAGAATACATTGTTGTAGAAGGACAGTCGTTCTCCAAGCAGAGGTTGTCACTCGATAACCATGTCTACAAAAATTGCTCGATCGACGATTGCGACATCTGCTATAGCGGCGGACCGTTCGAATTAATCGACACTCACATCACCAATTCACGCCTTATCCTCAATCAACCGGCCAAGAATGTGTACTCCGCCATTCAAATTTTCAGGATGAAATCCCCGGACTCGAAGATCATTGCCGACTAACGGGCGTGAAACCCATAAAGGGTACCTCGTGAAGCGTCGTGCGGGGTGACACTGAATTCACTTCCCGGCTTAGACTCTTCCCGCTTAGCGCTTCACGGGGAACGAGTATCGCTATTTGTTGATCGCGATATTCTCGGAGCGTTTGACGATGGGAATGGACTGAAAAATAGGGTCCTGCGATCCCTTGGAGGATTCAGCTTCGATCCGTTGCAGGAACGGCGCCGGCCCTGCGATTGGGGCGTAGTTGAGGATCGCTTCGACATCAAACGATCTGGTGTCCTTGGGGGTCGGGAAGGTGAACGTTTCGACTCGTGCCTCCTCCGGCTTCAACACCGTGTCGCTCAACACTTTTACAGCCTCAAAATCGAATATGGTTTTCTGTGCTTTGGCGTCGGCATAGGTACGACCGTAGACCCGCTGCTCACTAAAAACCGTCTTCAGATTCTTGCCCCTGATGGTGAGGTCGAGTACGACACTGGCCCACGCCGGATGCGTCGTCGGCAGATTGTGCGGTACGAGACTCTGGACTGTGACGGTGACGGTCGTTTTGTCTCCATCGACCTTCGTCGCGATATCGAGCTTGGCGGCTTCCTGCCGAAGTTTACCGATTCGTCCAGGGAAGGTGTGATTCGCCACCTTCCGCTTGCTTTCCCCGTTGGCGGACTCGCCTATTTGTTCCGGCATGTGGCACGTTTGGCACTCCTTGCCCGACTTGATCGCCTTGCTTTGATCCCAGTTTCCCAGCAAGTCATTCGTCTTGCCTAGATTCGCGGCGGACGGGACCGACTGATGGCAGTTCAGGCACAAGTCCGACTTCCGGAACAAATCGAGATCCATCGATTGATGCGCCAGATTCTGCACGAAGTCCTTGTACGGCCCATACAGGGTTTTGCCCGGCTCATACTTCGGAATAGGCGGATGGCTGGACCGATCCACTTGTTTGATCAGATGGCACTGCGCACACCCCACGCCATCCATCGACGGCTCTCCAGACTGTGCTTGAGACACGAACGTTTGCGCATGGTCTGAAAACTCTCTTACATGCGGTGCATGACATCGAAAACAAAGCGCTTTGTCCTTTCCGGCGGAAAACGCGAGATACGCTTCAAGAGAGGCTCGGAACGCCGGCGAATGAATGGACCGGGAGAGGGGAGACGTTTCCCATTCCTCAAACACCCGCTCATGGCATCGTTTGCATTTGCCGGAATTGGGAAAGACTTTTTCAATGATCGACTGGGATTTGGCTGAGTCTTGCGCGAAGACAAGCCCGGCGAGGATTCCGAATAGTGCCAGGAGGGACGCCACTCCTATCGCGACCACCGGCTTACAGGTCCAGATCGTTCGGGTCACAGCTCTGAGCTCCTCTCCCCTTGAACCACCCGCATTTACGAGAGCGTCTTGGCGCGGAACGTCAAAACGCGCGGCTGGACATATTCCTCGAGAATCTTCGCCGCTACCTTGCGCTCCTCGTCCTTAGCCAAGCTCGCCATGTAACGATCTTTTAACGCGGCGTCCGGCTCGGGAATAAGAGCATAGGTCAACACGGCTTCCACGCTCGCCGCCGTCGCCCCCGCCGGAATAGCGAGAGAAAACGGCACTCGCCGCGTCGTTCCGCCTTTGATGAACGGGTCGGGGATCGGCCCTCTCAGAATCTTGTCATACGGCAGACCAAACTGCTTCACGTCTTGAGTCAACGTCTTCCCGCGCGCATCCTTGATCACGGTCGTGACGAAAAATTGCTTCAACACTGGATCTCCGTCGGGAAACATATGCGGAAGACTGC
>JBQTHT010000029.1:0-24601 GCA_052389595.1 Nitrospiraceae bacterium | reverse complement strand
GGACGAGCGCCGGTGTGGCCGAGTCTGACGGAGCGGTACCAGGTGTCCGGCGGTATTGTGACATCGAGCGATCTCCATCGAGGGATTGGCATGTGCGTGGGATTGGACGCCGTGGAGCCATCCAGTCTGAGAGAGGCCGATGGGCCGGAGTTTATTAGTTATGGAGAGGCGGCGTTGCAGGAGCTTGGGAAAAAAGATCTGGTGTATGTGCATGCCGCCATGCCGGACGATGCTCTTCACGCATCTGAACCCAAGGCGAAAGCAGACATCACGGACGCGTTCGATCAGCAAGTCGTTGGAAGGATCTTGGATAGGGTATCCCAGCTTGGGCCTTCCCGCATCCTGCTCGTCTGCGATCCGCCAAGATCGGCGGGCAAAGAACCTTCCGGTCACGTCTACATCCCCTATGCCTTCGGCGAATGGCCGGCAACCCAACGGATTGGGGGAACCGGCTTCAATGAGGCGGACGTGAAGTCGGGGAGTGTCTCTCCCCGGGATGCAACCAAATTTCTGGCCGTTCTCCTATCTCGGAAAGCGTAGCCGCCGTGGCGCTGATCGTTCAGAAATATGGCGGCACCTCGGTCGGCAATATCGAACGGATTCACCGCGTCGCCGAGCGAGTGGTCCAGGCGCATCGTGAAGGGTATCAATTGGTCGTTGTGCTCTCTGCGATGAGCGGAGAAACCGATCGATTGCTTCGACTCGCCCATCAAGCCGCAACCTTTCCGGATGAGCGGGAATTGGACATGCTGTTATCCACGGGGGAACGAGTCACGATTGCTTTATTGGCCATGGATCTGCGAGGCCGAGGTCTGAATGCGCGATCCTTTACGGGTCGGCAGGTCGGCATTTTTACCAACAACTCGCACACCAAGGCGCGCATCGCGCGCGTGACAGCGGAGCGCATTCGAGAAGCGCTGGCGGAAGGGATCATTCCGATCGTGGCCGGATTCCAAGGGATCAATGAGCAATCTGACGTTACGACGTTAGGCCGCGGCGGGTCTGATCTTACGGCCGTCGCCTTGGCTGGCGCGTTGAAAGCGGATCGGTGCATTATTTACACCGACGTCGATGGTGTGTATACCGCGGATCCCAATATCGTTCCGTCAGCCAGAAGGCTCGACAAAGTGTCGTATGAAGAAATGCTCGAACTGGCCAGTCTTGGAGCCAAGGTCTTGCAAAGTCGTTCGGGTGAATTCGGCGCGAAGTATGGGGTGCCGATTGAGGTGCGGTCCAGCTTTCAAGAAGGAAAGGGTACCATTGTGAAGACCGAAGATGCGGATATGGAAGGAGTAGCGGTCTCGGGCGTGACAGGGGACCGCAATCAAGCGAAGATCACGGTCATCGGTGTCCCGGATCGACCGGGGGTTGCCGCGCGCATGTTCGGCCCGGTCGCTGAGGCTAATATTGTCGTCGATATGATCATTCAGAATGTGAGTCAAGCGTCGCTCACGGACATTTCGTTTACGGTTCCTCGCGCGGATCTCGGCAAAGCGGTCGGCCTCGTTCAGCGTGTCGCCAAGGAGATTGATGCGAAGTCGGTGGCCGTCACTGAGGCCATCGCCAAGGTTTCCCTGGTTGGAGTGGGCATGCGTTCTCATTCCGGAGTGGCGGCGAAAATGTTTGAAGTGCTGTCGCGTGAAGGCGTCAATATCATGATGATCAGCACTTCTGAGATTAAAATTTCTTGTGTCGTCGACGAAAAGTATATCGAATTGGCGATGCGTGCCTTACATTCGGCTTTCGGACTGGAAGACAAACCCTCATGAGTCGAAAAGCAAAGACCAGCGCCACACCCAAGGCACAGGGTGGAGCAAATCCGATCGCTGATCGTCCCTCGCCCGCTCTCGAGATCTACGATACGACATTACGGGATGGTGCGCAGGCCGAGGACGTGAGCTTTTCGGCTGAGGATAAGGTTCGGGTGGCGCAACAGCTCGATGAATTGGGGGTGCAATATATTGAAGGGGGCTGGCCGGGCGCCAATCCACGAGACATCGAATTCTTTCGTATCATCAAGACGATGCCGCTTCGACAGGCCCTCGTGGTGGCCTTCGGTTCGACCAGAAAAGCCAGCAATTCGGTGCACAAAGATCCGAACATTCAGGCGCTGCTTCGCGCCGAAACGAAGACGATCACGCTGTTTGGGAAAAGCTGGCCTCTGCATGTCACGGAGGCGCTCGGAGTCTCCCTGTCCAAGAATATTGAGTTGATCAGCGACTCCATTCACTATCTTCGGTCTAAAGGGCGCCAGGTATTCTACGACGCCGAGCATTTCTTCGATGGGTACAAAGACAATCCAGACTATGCATTGCAGACGCTGAGAGCGGCGGTGGACGCAGGCGCCGAGCGCATCATTCTCTGCGACACCAATGGCGGAACCATGCCCTGGGAAGTTCGCGAAATCTGCGAGGCTGTGCGCGGAGAGCTGACCATTCCGCTGGGTATCCATGCTCATAATGATTGCGAGATGGCGGTAGCCAACTCGTTGGTGGCGATCGAGACCGGCATCGTACAAGTGCAGGGCACGATCAATGGGATCGGCGAACGATGTGGAAACGCCAACCTCTGTTCTATCTTACCCAATCTTCAACTGAAGATGCGGCAACCCGTGCTGGGAGCTCGGCTGAGTCGCCTCAAGGAAGTGTCAGGTTTCGTAACTGAAATCGCCAATCTGATGCCCAATAAACATCAACCATACGTGGGGGACTCCGCGTTCGCTCATAAGGGTGGAGTCCATATTCATGCGGTGCTGAAGAATCCCGCGACTTACGAGCATGTCATTCCTAACCGTGTCGGGAATCGCCAGCGCATGTTGGTGTCCGATTATGCGGGGCGGAGCGGTTTGCTGGAAAAAATCGAATCGTATGGGATCACACTCACGAAGGACCATGTAAAACTTCAGGAACTGGTAGAGACGCTGAAGGATCGGGAAAATGAGGGATACCAGTTCGAAGGCGCAGAGGGCTCGTTCGAACTTCTAATGCGCAAAGCCATGGGGACGCATACACCGTCATTTCAACTGCTCGGTTTCCGGGTGATTGTTGAGAAAAAACAAGATCATGGAGTTCCTCTGTCCGAGGCCACGGTGATGATCAAAGTCGGAGAGACCGTGGAGCATACGGCTGCCGTAGGAGCGGGACCGGTTAACGCGCTGGACCATGCGTTACGTAAAGCCTTGGAAAAGTTCTATCCACAGTTACGGGAGGTGAAGCTGCTCGATTACAAGGTGCGGGTTCTAACCGCCAATCGCGGGACCGAGTCGCGGGTTCGAGTGTTAATTGAATCCGGTGATCACAAAGATAAATGGGGAACGGTGGGAGTTTCCGAGAATATCATGGAGGCGACCTGGCAAGCGCTGGCCGACAGCATTGAATACAAGCTACTCCCTAAGGAACGCTAGATAGGGTCGTGCGGCCGTCCTCACCAAAAGACTCTTGACATGGCAGATAACCTCACGTAATTTATGGAAAAAAAGCTATTGGTTTTAGCTGCAGTGAGAACGAATGCCTAGGAGACAGTTTGCGGACGCTGTCAGGGGGGTGGCATGAGAAAGGCTGATATCGCCAACGAAATCTACAAGCAGGTGGGAATTTCCAAGAACGAAGCCGCCGACATTGTCGAACTGATTCTCAACCTTCTCAAAGCCGTTCTGCATAAAGGAGAGTCCGTCAAGATTGCCGGGTTCGGCAACTTCGTCGTGCGCAGCAAGGGCGCCAGGAAAGGGCGAAATCCTCGCACCGGCGAAGAAATCGGGATCACCCCGCGCCGGGTCGTCACGTTTCGGCCAAGCCAGGTTTTCAAAAAGTACGTCAACTCCTAAGCTTTCTTTCAGCATTATCCAGCGATCCTAGAATGAGGGCCGGTCATGGGCAATGACCCCAGACTGGGTAGCAAGGTTTTCTACAAGATTGGAGAAGTCAGTGAGATCACGAAGCTTCCGGCCTATGTGT
Source organism: Nitrospiraceae bacterium (assembly GCA_052389595.1). Lineage (GTDB taxonomy): Bacteria > Nitrospirota > Nitrospiria > Nitrospirales > Nitrospiraceae > JBQTHT01. The sequence goes on along the minus strand of JBQTHT010000029.1, from coordinate 20,648 downwards.
TACGATTTTGGGAATCAGAGTTTAGTTTTCTGAAACCAAAGAAAAGCCGCGGGAATCAACGGCTCTATATCCAGCGCGATGTGGAAACCATCCTGGAGATCAAGCGTATGCTGTACGACGAGGGACATACCATAGCCGGGGTCAAGCGATATTGGGCTCGGCGTGGCCGAACGACGGCGAAGCAGATGAGGCCGAAAGAGCTGGCCCAACGGCTGAGAGGAGATTTGCAAGCCATTCTCAGGATTTTGGATTCCCACTCGCGTTAGTGATAAGGTAAGTCAGGTCGTGGAGATATTCGAAAAAGGAACAGAGGAGCGGCCAAGGGTAGTCCGTCATATCCAGTCGGGGCGTGGCGCAGCCCGGTAGCGTACTCGCTTGGGGTGCGAGTGGTCGGCCGTTCAAATCGGCTCGCCCCGACCAAATTTCAAAGCTGCCTATGGGCAGCTTTTTTTGTTCCCAAGGCAGCCCGTATGAACATTTTGGTTACCAATGATGACGGGATTGCGTCACCCGGTATTCATGCTCTGGCTGAGGCCATGAAGTCGCTTGGAGACGTGTGGATCGTTGCCCCGGATCGGGAGCGGACAGCGGTGGCCCATGCACTCACCTTACACAAGCCGCTTCGCATTCAGCGTCTAAAGAAACGTGTCTATGCTGTCAGTGGAACGCCATCGGATTGTGTGAATCTCGCGCTGGCGGAGATTCTGTCCAAGCGTCCGGTGCTCGTGGTCTCGGGAATCAACAAAGGAGTCAATCTGGGCGATGACGTCATGTATTCGGGAACCGTCTCCGCGGCGTTGGAAGGAACTCTTCTCGGCATTCCTTCCATAGCGTTATCACAGGAAGGCGTCGATCGATTTCGATTCAGCGCAGGGGCCGCCTATGCCAGACGGGTGGCCCATCTCGTATTGAAGCACGGTCTTCCGGAAGAGACGATGCTGAACGTGAATATTCCCGATAAACCGGCGAGTGCGATCAAGGGAATCAGTGTAACCTGCTTGAGCCGACGGCGTTTCGAAAATCCCATCGTTGCCAAAGTGGATCCTCATGGACGGACGTATTATTGGATTGCGGGGACCAGGATTTCCTGGAGTCGCCAGAAAGATTCTGATCACGAAGCGATCCAACAAGGAAAAGTATCGATGACCCCCATCCATTTGGATATGACCAACTATGCGATCTTGGATCAACTGAGGAAGTGGATAGCGCATGAGCGTGGCCGTACAGGAAATCCAAGATCTTCCAGACATCCCTGAAAGAATCTCTCCTCCATGCTGTCTCTAATTGAGCAGATTGTCGCCGAACTCAGTCGTTTCATCATCGCGATGATCGCTCGGTTCGGTTACGGTGGCATCGTTGCGACCATGGCCATTGAAAGCGCATGCATCCCACTCCCGAGTGAGATCATCATGCCCTTTTCCGGCTATCTGGTTGCCAGCGGACATTTTTCTATGCTGGGTGTCACGTTGGCCGGCGCCGTGGGGAATGTCGTCGGATCGATCGTCGCCTATTACGCGGGGGTGTGGGGCGGACGGCCGTTTGCGGAACGGTACGGACCGTATGTTCTGGTATCGCATCAAGACCTCGAGAGGGCGGATCGGTGGTTTGCAAAGTATGGCGAGATGGCGGTGTTTCTCGGTAGGATGTTGCCGGTCATCCGTACCTTTATCTCGTTGCCCGCCGGTATTGCGCGGATGAATTTTCCGCGCTTCGTCATTTTCACCTTTGTGGGAGCCTTGCCCTGGTGCTATCTTTTGGCCTATATCGGGTTGAAAATGGGAGAGCGGTGGGATCAGCTGCGCGATTATTTTCATCAATTCGACATTGTGATCGGTCTCTTACTTGCGCTTGCACTCGGCTATTTCGTCTGGTCGCATTGGCCGCACCGTAATAGCAATTTCAAATCGGGTTCATCTTCATGCTGACGCTCTATAACACCCTTGCGGGTAAAAAGGAACCTTTCGAACCGCTCGCGCCCAAGACGGTCCGGATGTATGTGTGCGGTGTGACGGTCTACGATTACTGCCATGTGGGCCATGCCCGAAGCGCGCTCGTATTTGATGTGATCCGCCGTTATCTGGAACATCTCGGTTTCACCGTCCAGTTCGTGAAGAATTTTACCGATGTGGACGACAAGATCATCAAGCGAGCGAACGAGCAAGGCGTAGGGTGCGAGGTTATTACTTCGAGGTACATCGCAGCCTACCATGAGGACATGGAGCGTCTGGGCATTCGTCCCGCGTGGAGGGAGCCCAAGGCAACGGAGCATATGGCCGATATTATTAATCTGATTCAGACCCTCATCCTGAAAGGGATGGCCTATCAAGTGAACGGTGACGTGTACTTCGAGGTCGCAAAGTATCCGGCCTATGGGCGCCTCTCCAAGAGAAACCTAGATGATTTGCTGGCCGGCGCTCGGGTTGAAGTGGACGAACGGAAGCGTAATCCGATGGACTTTGCCTTGTGGAAAACCTCGAAGCCCGGTGAACCCGCTTGGGATAGCCCATGGGGTGCCGGCCGACCCGGATGGCACATCGAATGTTCGGCGATGTCAATCCATCACCTGGGTGAAACATTTGATATCCATGGCGGTGGAATGGATTTGATCTTTCCTCACCATGAAAACGAGATCGCTCAGTCTTGTGGTGCGACTGGCAAGGAATTCGCTCGTTATTGGTTGCATAACGGGTTTGTGCAGATTCATCAAGAGAAGATGTCTAAATCAATCGGGAACTACTTTACGATCAGAGAGATATTTGAGAAGTCCCCATGGCCCGAGTATATGACCGGTGAAATGCTTCGTTATTTTCTCTTTACGATACACTATCGGAGTCCAGTGGAATTTTCGAGCCAAAGTCTGGAGGAAGCCAAAAACGCCTTAGACGGATTTTACGATCTCTTCAACCGATTGAGGGAGACAACGGGGGATAGCGATACGAGCAGTGCCCAACTCAGGAGCTCTATCGAACGCGCCCGTCTCCATCTTGAGCAAGCGATGACGGATGACTTTAACACTCCGATAGTCATTGCAGAACTGCAGAGGCTTCGCGGCGAGGTGAATAAACTGCAGGAAAACGGTCTCTCGTTGGCAGCGAAAAAGGAAGCCCATGAAGCCTTTCGGTTTCTGGGTGGGGTGCTGGGTCTGTTTCAGCTCGATAATTGGTATTTCAATCAGATGAATCGTCAGGGTGAGGGTGTAGACACGATCTCTGTGGCATTCGAAGAAAACGCCCAAGTCAATGTGGTGCTCTCGGACAGCGACGTGAGAGAAAAGATCGGTGAACGGGATGAAGCCCGGCGTCGAAAAGACTTTGCGAAGGCTGATGAAATCCGTCAGCTCCTCGCAACACATGGCATCACGATCGAGGACAGACCCGATGGGACCAGTCGCTGGAAACGATGATTCGTCGGAAATGCTCTACGGACTCCACGCCGTTCGAGAAGCCTTGCGCGCAGGCACGCGCTCCTTTCAGCGGATTCTCGTCCTTGGGCTCGACCGGCAATTCTCCGACCTCGTTCATCTGGCTCGTGCCAAGCGTGTGCCGGTACATGTCGAGCCGCGTCCATTTTTCGACCGGCTGGTTCCAGACGGGAAACATCAAGGGGTGGTGGGACTGGTCGCCATAAAGCCTTATGCCGATCAGGAAGATATCTTGCAGCACGCGCGGGACCGAGGTGAGCCTCCATTCGTTGTGCTTCTGGATGGCGTTGAAGATCCTCATAACCTCGGCGCGGTGATTCGCACGGCAGAAGCGGCGGGTGTGCACGGAATCTTCCTTCCTGAGAGGCGGTCCGTGGGGTTGACAGTGACGGTGGCCAAGACGTCGGCTGGTGCGGTTGAGCACATGCGAGTGGGACGTGTCCCGAACCTAGCTCGCCTGATCGAGCAGCTCCAATCCGCCGGCTTGTGGGTCTTTGGTCTTGAGCCGGAGGCCCCCAAGCCCTATACTCTGGTTGATTTTCGAGGGCCCACCGCCGTGGTCCTTGGGGGGGAAGGGAAGGGGATTCGACACGGAGTCCTGGAAAAGTGCGACGAGCGAATCAGCATTCCGCTATATGGGCAGGTCCGTTCGCTCAATGTCTCGGCTGCAGCGGCTGTCGCTCTTTATGAAGTGGTTCGGCAGCGGGCTGTGTTGTCGCGCTCGAAACCGGCGCTCAGCGGACTTTGATCATCCCGCCTTGAATGGCTGCCTTCAACAACTGAGCCGCATTCGACACCCGGACTTTTTTCATCATGTTGGCGCGATGAGCTTCCACCGTTTTTACGCTGATTTTAAGCCGTTGAGCGATTTCCTTATTCTTAAACCCCGACCAAATGAGGTCGAGGATTTCCTGTTCGCGGCTCGTCAGAGCCTCGGGGCGTTTCCGTCGCGGCGGGGGAGTCAGGTCCAACAGGCGTTTCTTCGGTCGGCTCCGAGCAGCAATTGCCTTAGGCATCAGCGGGGATCTCCTTTTTCAATTCGAGCGAAGCAGCTTCATGTCGCAGGCTGTTGAAGAATTATAATGAATCTAGGTCATCAATGTAAATGGAAGTATTTGTAGCAGGCTATCCTAAGGAGAATTTTAATTGCATATCCCATACTATGTCATCGCCGGTCTTTTTGGAGGACTCACCGGCAGCTTTTTGAATGTCTGCATTTATCGTCTACCGCGTCACGAATCTCTTGTGCATCCTCAATCGCGTTGTCCTTCCTGCAATCGGTCAATCCAATTTTTTGACAATATTCCGATCGTGAGTTTCATATTGCTGGGTGGTCGATGTCGTGGATGCCGCGCGCCAATTTCTCTTCGGTATCCCATCGTAGAAGCAACGAATGCCGTTGGCTATGGCCTGATTTTTTGGCAGTTCGGCCTGACCTGGACGTCAGTTATCTATGCATTGCTCTTTTCAACACTTCTCATCGTAGCTGGGACCGATCTTTCCCACAAGATCATTCCCAACATCGTTACCGTTCCTGGCATTGTGTTGGGGCTCGTGAGCGCTGCCATCGTTCTCCCGGTCGAGTTGACCGATTCACTGTTGGGAGTTGTGGTTGGAGGAGGGTTGTTGTGGTTCTTGGCATGGGCTAGCCCCTACTTGTTTGGAAAAGAAGGAATGGGAGGAGGAGACATCAAGTTGATGGCCATGGTCGGCGCCTTCCTCGGCTGGAAACCGGCGTTGCTCACGATCATGATCGGCTCTCTCGTCGGGTCCGTGATAGGTATTGGATTAATCGTCCTCAAATTCATGCGACGGGATCAGTACCTTCCCTTCGGACCCTTCCTTGTGTTCGGCGCGATCATCGCGCTCTTTTTTCATGACTCTCTCCTGAATTGGTATTTGGGAATGTTGGATAGGCGGCCATAGTGCGGACCCGTTAAACAAAACTCCCCTTCACCTCCGCTCTACTCAATCCCTGTATCCAAACAGATGAACGATCTGTATCTGAATGGGGACACTTCCGCTAAATTTTCATAAACTCCGGCTTAGACGCCTTCTCGTGTGTGAAGGCATAATCACCATCTGCCGCGTCCAGAGCGAGATTCATCACCACAACATATTTTCACTCGCCGCTATTCTGGCTGGGCATGAGAATTGGAATACTCTCAATCTCAAAACGTTACAGGCGCCTCACCCTAAAGATGGTCAGCAAGATGTGTATTCAGAGATGTTTCCAAGAGCGGGGAGTGAGTCTCATCGAACTGATGCTGGTCTTGGGCATTGTCGCCATTCTGACCTTGATAGGCGGAGAAGGTCTCCTAGCTGTTGCCGCTCGACAGCAGACGCAGGCGATCGTGACCGAACTCGCAAGCGAACTACGATTCGCGAGGCAGTTCGCCATCAATCATCGTGTGCGGGTGCGAGTCCTCGTTGATGTTGAAGGTACTCGTCTGCGGACAGAACGGAGTGATAGCGCGGATGTAGCGATCAGAGAGTACGATTTTTCAGGCAAAGGTTTGCTGATTGAGCGAGTGAGCGGAGGTCCACAGATCCAGTTCCATCCAAGCGGTCGATCTGCCTCAGCGACGACGCTGGTACTGAGGGATCGACAACAACGACGACGAACATTGACCGTAAGTTTCACCGGACGGGTAGCCATCTCATGAACCTCGTTGAAACTCAATCGCAGTCTGTGAGGGCATGTCCCCATGAGTACGAAAAAGGGTTCAGTTTGATTGAAGTCATGGTCTCGATGGTGATTCTGTCCGTCGCATTGCTTGGTGTCATGGCAACGTTCCAGTGGGGTGATTACGGACTGCAGATTGGTGTGAAGGGAACGCACGCGGTTGCCCTGGCGGAGTCGAAACTCGCGACGAAGCGGACGATATCTTGGGGAATGCTCTTGCTGGAAGATTTGAACTCCGATGGAGTGCCTGATGTGGCGATGCACGATGATGGGCTGGAACCGGATCTCAGAGCGGGAGACGGCGTCTTTACGGCGAGCCAAGAGGCCGATGGAGTCGCGTTTATCTGGACGGTACAGCTTGTGCCAAACGGTCCGCTCCAGTCCGCGGGATCAGCGGTCATCCAAGCTCGAGCCAGGTATGGTGTCGGACCAGGTAAAACAAAAGAAGTCCGGTTAGGAACCGTGAGAGCCAATCCTCGGTTTGTCGGGACACGATAGAGTTTTGGAGGAAAGACCATGAACCAAAGGCGACCAAGGTCATTTCAACGAATCAGGAACGCGGCCGGAATGTGTCTGACCGGCTTGATGGTGGCCATGGCATCAGGCGCCATCGTGTTGTCCGCGACACTCCAAACTCTACAATATTCTCAGCAACGATTCCGAATGCAACAAGAAACCATCGGTCAATATCAGGATCTCCGCATTGGGCTGGAAGTCATGACAGGTGAGATCCGTTTAGCGGGAACCGGTTCGTCAATGTTGGGTCCGACACTCCAGAAGTCCGGAGAACAGGACATTGAGTTCGTCGCCAACATTGGAGGGTTCGTCACTCATTTGACGCAATCGGCGTCATCTGGCCAGCAAGAATTAATTGTGAGTGACGGGATGGATTGGCAAGAGGGAAAACGAATCATTGTGTGCTCCGCCCAGTATTGTATGGAAAGCCGATTAGCCAAGGATGGTCAACGAACTCGGCTCACCCTCGCCAACCCATTAGGCCAGGCATTTCCTCTAGGCAGTGAAGTAGTGATTGCCAACGAGGTCCGCTATTACCAGAAGAAAGATGAACGAGGGGTGGCCCGGATCATGCGGCAGATAGACGGCGGAGCTAATACGCTGATCGGAGATGTTACCCATTTCAAGTTGGGCTATTTCGGAAAAGATGGAAGGCCGACAGTCAATCCCAACCAAGTCGTGCGTGTTCGTCTTGAAATCGCGGTGACGAATGGTGGGAAGATAATCGTGCAGGACGTAAGCTTACAGAGTTAACGTCCTAGTGGGAGAACGGAGTCGAAAATGAATAAGAGAAATGACACGTTGCGTCAGTTATCCGTTCGATCTGGCCAGGGCGGCATGACGTTGTTGGCGGTGATGCTCACGATATTCATGCTCACGTTGCTTGGGATGACGTCGTTAAATTTGGCGAGTCAAGAAATTGTCAGCGCTTCGTCTGTCCAGCAAGAAAAGATCGCTCAGCATCTTGCCGAAGGAGTTGCCGACACGGTCATACAATGGTTCCATGATCCCAACTCTGTCCCGAGCGGGCTGCCTGCAGAGTTGCTGCAGAAGCATTATGAACTTCCTGAGCATGGTTGGTCATTCTTCGACGCGAAGGGTGTCTCACAGTTTACAGGCACCTCGGATCAACCCGATGTCTTTTATGATGCGGCCAGGCCAACCGACGATCTTCTCTTAAACAACCCCTCCACTGGCTGGTTTCGATCTCTCCAAGGATTAGGTCGGATTCTGAAATTAAAGGTGTATGGACCCACTCGACCAGGCCTCCTCTGTACCATCGAGGCGACCGCCTCTCCGTCACGGGGCGGTTCATCAATTTCGCGGACTATGTCGCTTCAGTTGGGGGCGCAGGTCATTCCCCCGCTACGAACTGGTGTTCAGGCGGCGGGAACAGGAGTTAATTCTCTCGGAGATGCTTGGCTTCCGGTTTGGGTTCATTGGGCTGATTTCAAAATTGGTGGGAATGTTCACTTCAGTAAAAGTGAAGAAGTTCCCACCAAAAGCAGTCTGGCTTCGGTCACTGGTCAATCGTATGCTGAAATGACGCATCGGGAAGATCGTTGGTTCGATCTATGGAGTGGCGGCACTGTGTCGTTTGCGCAGCCGACATCGAGTGGAGTGACGACTCTTCCCTTGAATCTGCATAGCCACCAGGACCCTTCTCCCGGTCTTAGAATGGACCTTTGGAATTACGAATCGTTGAAGAGGGCAGCACTTATGTACGGCAGCTACTATGCTATTGATCGAGAAGGATTTCTCTATCCGAATGGTTTTGTCGAATCCGGCCATGGTATTGCAGCCGAAGAGGTGTTCGCTTCAAAAGGCGTGGGAGATCACCATGGTCTTGTCTTCGTCGACACACTCGACCAGCAACCGCCTCGATCGGACAACCTAGGAACTGTCCTGGTTGGAACGGATTACGCGGAAGGTGTGTTTGTGATCAACGCTCATGTGGCATTGAAGCCCAAAGGGTCAGGGCAATCGATCCCTGGGTTGAGTCCACCTAGTGAGGGCCTTTCATCGGTTGCTGGGCGAATCCCTGTGCAACTAAGCGGTATCCATCTACAGGGTGTCCTGTACACAACTGGAAATCTGACATTCGAAGGACAGGCAAAGGTCTTTGGCGCCGTCGTGACAGAGGGCACGCTCACGGCCGGTCATGCGCTGGCGAGCGCTCTTGAAGTTTGGTACAACCACGACCTGGCGAGCGGTCTGGTCCGGGGTATTCCATTGGTGTATGTGGCGCCGGGGACGAGACAAATTCACTATTGATGTTACGACGGAGTAATGGAGGGGCGATGCTAAAGATGGAAAGAAGCACAGTCTACGACGAGGTGTTCGAATATTTGATTGAACAAGGAATGCTCACTATTGTCGAAAGGGAAGCCGCGATTAGAGAATCGGGAGTGGACGGATCTGAATTGGAGTCCCTATTGATCGACAAATATCAAGTGTCAAGAACAGAACTTGGGACAGCGTTTGGTCGCTTCTATGGGTACCCGTATCTTCCGTATGACGGGAGAACTAGGATGGACGTCAGGCTGCTGAAGAATCTCAGCATCGATTACCTGAAGAGAAATCATTGGGTACCACTCAAGCGGCAAGGCGGCGTGGTTGAGATCTTAATCGACAATCCACATGACTTAGAGAAGGAGTTGGACATCAAGCGAGCCTTCCCTGGGCAGACGATTCAGTTTGTGGTCGGCCTTCGTCGCGATATCGAACAGTTCTTACTCGCGGCGACTGGTCAAGGCACGACGAGTGCGTCCATTACCGATATTCTGGGTGAATTGGTCAACGAAGCGCTATTGGAGCAGCAGGAAGAAAAAGGGATCGCACAGATTGACGAGAATGACTGTGCGATTGTGCGTTTGGCGAATCAAATCATCGTGGAAGCCTACCGCCTCGGCGCCTCGGATATCCATATCGAACCTTATTCCGATCGGAAGGAAATCGCAGTACGTTTCAGAATTGACGGAACGTGTTTCACGTATATGAGAATTCCTGCTGCATACCGGCGTGCAGTGGTATCCCGCATAAAGATCATGGCGAGCCTCGACATCGCGGAGCGGCGAAAACCTCAAGACGGCAAAATTTTATTCAAACTCGGTCGAGAGAAAGAAATTGAGTTACGGGTGGCGACCATTCCCACCGCTCACTATAACGAGGACGTGGTGCTTCGTCTTTTGACAGCGAAGGGTCCGATGCCGCTTGAAGCAATGGAATTCCCTCCGCAGACATTGCAGGCATTGAAACAGTTGTCCGAAAAACCCCACGGCATTCTCCTCTGTGTTGGGCCGACTGGATCAGGGAAGACGACGACGCTGCACGCCATTCTTGGACACATTAATACGGACGAACGAAAGATTTGGACGGCGGAGGATCCCATCGAGATTACTCAGGATGGGCTCAGGCAAGTTCAGGTACATCCGAAAATAGGGTTCACCTTTGCGACCGCTATGCGGGCGTTCCTTAGGGCTGACCCCGATGTGATCATGATCGGCGAGATGCGTGACAAAGAGACTGCTGATATCGCGATCGAGGCGTCTTTGACAGGCCACCTTGTGCTCAGCACATTGCACACCAACAGTTCGATTGAGACGGTGATTCGCCTCTTGGACCTGGGATGTGATGCGTTCAACTTTGCGGATGCCATGTTGGGGGTGTTAGCAATGCGCTTATGCAAACGCCTGTGCGCCAAATGTGAGGAACAATATCATCCTTCGGAAAAGGAATATAATGAGCTTGTTCAAAGCTATGGAGTGGAGCATTGGAACAAGCTTGGTGTTGAATACGGCAACGAATTTGTTCTCTATCGGGGGCGAGGATGCGAAGCCTGCAATCAGACGGGGTTTAAGGGACGAGTGCCGCTACATGAACTCTTGGTCGGAACGGAAAACATGAAAAACCTGATTCAATCCAGGGCACGGACGACCGAAATACTCAACATAGCGATGAAAGAAGGCATGACGACTCTCATACAAGATGGCGTTGAGAAGGTCCTACGAGGGGTGACCACCTACAAGCAAGTGCGAGCAGTCGCGCTGAAATAAATGCGATCCACGATTAGTCCCCCCACCTCCCCTTAAATCAGAGGCGTCGACAGAGGCTCATTCAGTCGCTCAACACGCCTGACTTCTCCCTCGGTCAAGCAAGAAACACAAGCGGCTTCACTTGAGGGATAGATGCCTACCTCTAGGAAATCAATCAAGCAAGTAGGACCAGGCGCCGACGAAATTTGTCACCCCCCATGTCCATGAAGGCCCGAATTTGTACTCCGCGAACGAGGGGTGAAGCGTCAAAATCAACTACTTATAAGTAACCTGCTGGCTTATTCAAACGGCATGGCACTTGCTCGCTTACCCAAGAGCCAGGAAGGGACCCCTCCCTCTATGTACATGCGGCATGAAACAGGTCAATCAGGTTTTACATTGGTTGAGGTCATGGTTGTCACAGGGATCATCGCGATTGGAAGTATGCTGGCTATGCCGGCCTACACTCAGTGGAATGCCCGCTACCAACTGCGTCAGGCCACAACGGAACTGGTGTCAAACCTCACGCTTGCAAGAATGGCAGCAATGAATCGCAATACCCCTGTGAACGTCGCACTGGCAGTTATAGCGTGTCCCCCGGCAACGAGTAATTGTGGGCACATCAGCGTCACGTCCGGAGCCCTTCCAGCGGCCACCATTATGCCACGAGAGATAACTGGCTTTGCCGGTGGACCTGTGCAGTTTAGTCCTCTGGGTCTGCTAGTCGGCGGGGGAGCCAATCAACTGGTGGCACTCCAGGCTCAGACAAATACGGGACTGATGACCTACTCCGCTGTGGTGACGCCTGCGGGCAAGGTCAATTGGTGTGCAAAGGGCACCTGTCCATGACAGTGAATCGCATGACTATGAATCAGGGAACGAAAGTAGTGAAATCGAAGCTTGCACAGCAAGCTGGGTTTACATTGCTAGAGGGAATGATTGCGGCTGCCGTGCTGGGAATCGGGCTCCTAGGGCTAGCTGGAATGCAAGGAATCTCACTGGGCAAGAACGTGGACTCGAACGAGCTTGGTCGTGTCACTAACGTTGCAGCCGACATGCTGGAGCGGATCAAGTTTAATAGGCAAAACGCATTGTCGTACAACGCTATCAACACGACGATAGGCTGCGCGGGAATCCCAACAACACAAGTAATGACTAGGGGGGACTGTACGCAGTGGCAGACGCTGCTCAATAATTCAGGTCTGGCCAACGCTCAAGGTCTGGTCCAGGTCGTACGGTTGGATTCGGATCCGGCTCTCAATCCTATCACCCTCAATCAATTTACGGTGCAAGTTCAAATCAATTGGACCGGTTCAATGAGAACCGAGACCAGTATTACGCGAGCAAAGACGGTGATTTTTGGAGGTGTCCTGGCTCCAGAGTAGGTATCAAGAGTAAGGGGCAGGTTAAAAGTCTATGCGATACGCGGGGCGGTGGGAAAGAGGATTCACGGTCGTTGAAGTGATGGTGGCCACCGTTATCACCACGGTGGTGGTGGCCGCGGCGCTTACCACGGTCGTCACCAGCAATAAGGCCACCCAGGTAAACGAGCAAGTGGCCGATGTTCAGCAAAACGTACGGTTAGCAATGGAGCTTATATCGCGCGACATCAAACTGGCCGGGTTCAATATGACCGGGACCATCGGTACCTGCACTGTGGGATCACCAGCACAGCCGGCCCCCATTGTTCCGGGAGATAACACGCCTATCGGACTCGTGGGGGCGATCAACGATGTCGGGCCGGACTCGGTGAGGTTGGTGGTCCCCGCTTTGACTGCCGGCAATGCCGGTGGAACGCCGGTGCTGTCCGCTGCGGGAGGCGGAGGGATCAATACCATCCAATTGTCGGCCGCCGACATTACTGCCATGGGAGCTGCTGGACTGGGAGTTGGGTCCGTGGTGTCGGTCGGAGGCAGCTTTTCCAGTCCGATTACTATTGTCGGCGCAACCATGTTGACCCTCGCGAATGCCACACAAGTTTCAGTACAGTTTCCTATTGGCACCCCTGTCTATTTGCTGCAATGTGTGCAATACGCCATCTCGACCAATCCAGCAACCTGCGGAGGCAGCACCTCCTGTTTGCTGCGGAATGGGGTACCGATGGTGGACGGGATTGAGGATCTGCAGCTCGCCTATGCCTGTGACGGGTGCAATACCGCAGCACCTAACCCGTCGTTGCCCAACGGCGTTCTAGACGATCAAGACGGATCTGGCGGAACCTTTACAACAGGAGATTTCATCACCAACAACAATTGGGACACTCCGCCGATGTCGCCTGACAAGATCAAACTCGTGCAAATCACGATCGTGGCTAGGCAAAACCAGGCGGATCAGGGGTTATCTGAAACAGGGGCCTTGGGGGTGAACACACCAGGGCCGGTGGTCGTGAGCGACCATAACCCGTCGAATGACGCCACCTACAACGCCATCTTCTATCAACAGCAACGACGAAGAGTCCTGACGAGAACGATTCAGGTGAGAAATATCGAATCATGAGCCATCTGAACGAACGGACAATACGAGAGGGTTGCTCGACGACGGCAACGGGCATCGGCCAGGAAGGAGTCGCGCTCCTGACCGTCATGCTAATGCTCTTGATCATGACAGTATTAGGCATCGCGTCGATCACCGTCACAGGATTAGAAAATAGAATGTCCGGGTTTGTTCGAACCAGCGAGGCAGCCGCGGCAGCGGCGGAGTCATGTATGGGCGTCTCTGCAAACATTGTACAGCAGGCGCTGATGCCGCAAAATGCTGCGGCGATTCCGGCGCCCTTCCTTAGCGATGCCGTTCCTCCTGGGCCGGTGCCCCTGGCTAACGCAACGATGTTACACGACGAGATTTATGGCAAGGACGCGCTCGGTGCCTCGATGGCAAACAACGCCGATGCTGCGGCAGCGTCACCTAATGTAGTCATCCTTGTCAACGGTTTTGCGGTGAACGGGGACATTGATCGCTTGTACGAGCAAATCCTACCGGGATCGGGGACTACAAAACAAATCATGTATCGCATCAACTGCGTGGCGGTCAACGTAGCTACCGGCACTGCCAGCCCGTTGACTGTGGTGTACGGTTGCACGTTCTATCCGACAGGCTGCTACAAGAAGTTTTAGGAGGTGCGAGCCATGTTGAAATATGGGTTCACAATCGTGCTAGGGATAGCTCTCATTGCGCCTTTAGGTGCATTGAGCGCCGGATTCGCTGAAATGACCCCCGCGGTCGTTGTGACGCCATCTAAAACCGGAATGGTCACCGAGGTGACTGGGAACGACATCCACATCGACGGGTACGCGTACCGGATCAAGGAAGATGCGGAGATCGTGGACCATGAAGGCGTTCCGCTGCACATAACGAGCATCATTTCGAATGCCGAGGTGAAATTTTATCTCAAGAACGGCCAGATCAACAAGATGATCGTGACTCTTCCGCAGTAACTGTCGGCTGCAAACGTATGCGCTCCATGAAAGGCTGCAATCAGTAGCATGCTTGATGATATGAGGAGGGACTTGCCATGAATCGCCGGACCATTGCGATGCTAGCGAGCCTGATACTTAGCGTGATCGGAACCTTGATTGTGCCTGGGATTAGCGCGGCTCAATCCAATGCGGACTACACGGCCCAGCCCCAGTTTATCTCGAATGTGGTGACGCCCAACATCATCATCATCATGGATAACTCGGGTAGTATGAGCAACCGCGCCTGCGAATCAACTACATGCGGCGTGCTAGCCAACGGCAGCACTTCGACCAGTACAGTCTTCACGAACACGACTCGGTATTCCGGTTATTTCGACCCATTGAAGTGCTATGCCTATGACACCGGTGATACAAGATTTGAAGAGAGCGGAGCTGCCAGAGCTACATTGGCGGACACGTGCGGGAATACCCTCTGGGATGGCAATTTTCTGAACTGGGCCACCTTTCGGCGGTTCGACGCAGTTAAAAGATCGATGAATGGGGGGGACTGCTTCGTCGCGAGGGCAGCGGATGGGACGTGTCCGACGAACGGAAGTCCTGCTCTCAAGACCGTGCGGGCGCAGGCGAGCGGGGTCAGCACGGAGATCACCAGCGTGAACTACGATGGTGGGGTAGGTGCAAACACCTACACCGGACGTATCCCGACTGCGGACACGTCGGGCAATCCCGGCACCATATATGTTCATGCATATACGGCTTATTTTTGCATTGACAACGATAATAGTTTTAACACCAACTGTGGCGATCCGTACAGTCTAAGGAGATACGAGCTCAAGGTCGGTTACACCACAGAGCCGACGGGTGTGATTCAGCAAGTCGGCTCCAAGGCGCGGTTCGGTCTGTTTGAATTTAAGCCGGCGGGCGACGGAGCCCGCATGCTTGTGAGTGCAGGTGCTCGCCAAGCGATCGATTTTTCCGGAAGCACTGTGGAGACCTTCAACACCAATACAGCGGCTATGGTGGATGCGGTCCAGGAATCTTTCCCCTCGACATGGACCCCTCTCGCGGAATCGCTGTACGAAACTACCCGCTACGTGGCCCAGATCAATTCCACGTACATGCCAGGTTCTTATGTTTTTCCAATTGCCTTTTCTGGGGGAGTTTCAAACGGGGTGGCCTACCAAGCAACTGGTACGGGATCGATTGGTGGCAGCGAGATCTCGGCCTTGACCGGGAGCGAAACCTGCCCGGCTGGGTATATCGCCAGTGCTTGCGGGCGCGATCCCTATTTCTTCGGCACGAACCACACACCGGCCTGGGTCGGGGCCTCGCAAGTGGTGAACTGCTGCAAGACGTTCGTGATCATCTTTACGGACGGAGAACCAACCCAAGACCAGAATATTCCCGCGGCGCTGCAGGACTATGCCCATGCGCATCACGGAGTGCACTGCGTCGGCGCGGATACGGCCGCTCCGCCACGTCCCATCGATGGGACTTGCAACGCCAATGCTGCTACTCCGTTCAACGAGTTGCTTGGAGAGCACAAAACCGATTACGCCTCCAGCGGCAGCCACTATTTGGATGAAGTAGCCTATTGGGCTCATACCACTGATCTACGGCCCTGCAATGGAACCTCAGACGGTACGATCGCGGTGCTCAATGTGACCGGCCATTGCGTACAAGGTACTCAGAACGTCTCGGTCTATACATTCTTTGCTTTCGGCAACATCAACGGCCGAGGTATTCTGGCGCAGACCGCCAAGCTAGGCGCATTCGAAGACAGCAACAATGATGGGATTCCCCAAGTCAACGAGTGGGATAAAGAAAATAATTACACAGGAGTTGCAACGCCCGATGGTATCCCGGACGCCTATTTTGAATCGTCGAACGTGGATGATCTTCAAGATAAGCTACTGGCGACCATCGCCAGCATCTTGAGGAAGAGCGCGGCAGGATCGTCGGTGTCGGTGTTGGCGACGTCCACGACAGGTGAAGGTGCCCTGTACCAATCGTACTTTTACCCGAGCACGATTGAGCTTGCCACATTGAGCGACGTGCGATGGATCGGGTATACCCAAAGCTTATTCATCGACACTTTTGGGAATCTCCGAGAGGACACGACTCAAGACAAGAGGCTCAACTACAAAACGGACAAGATCCTCAAGACCCGCTATGACACCGTCGCCAAACTTGTCAAGGTGGACTATTATGAAGACCTCAATGGAGATGGCCTTCCGGATGATCGGGACAATAACGGTGTCATCAACAACCTCGACTGCATTCCCTGCGACCAGTTACTCGGCAGCATTAAGCCGGTCTGGGAGGCGGGGAATCAACTGGCGTTGAAGGATGCAGGCACGAGGACGATCCTTACGTGGGTGGACACCGATAATGATGGAGTGGTCGATGCCGGTGAGCAAATCGATTTCACGACAGCCAATTCGGCAACTCTCGGTCCCTACTTGCGAGCCGGAGCGGCGCCGTTCACCGCTGACGCGATCATCAACTTTATTCGCGGCTGCGAGACCTCGGTCTGCGCAGATCAAACAGGCCTACGAGACCGGCGCCTCCAGGTGCCGCCCGGAAGCGGCACGCTCAAGACTTGGAAATTGGGCGATCTCATTCACTCCACGCCGATTGTTGTTGCGTCTCCTCAAGATCGCCACGATGCGGTCTACGGAGACCTCAGCTACCAAGCCTTCCTGACAAAATATTTCAACCGTCGTCAAGTCATCTACTCGGGAGCTAACGATGGCATGCTGCACGCGTTCAACGGCGGCTTTTACCATTCCGGCGATGACCCTTCCACAGGTACCTCAGGCAGTCCCGTCGTCGAGCATGGATGGTTTACGAGAACGCCGACTGATGACAGCGGTGGCCCCCTGTTAGGAGATGAACTATGGGGCTTCATACCCTATCAGCTCTTACCACAATTGCAGTGGCTCACAAGGGCTGATTACCAGCATGTCTATTATGTGGACCTCCAACCGACTGTGGCGGATGTCCGCATCTTTACGCCGGACGTCGACCATCCCAATGGTTGGGGCACGATTCTGATCGGTGGTCTCCGTATGGGTGGAAGCTGCAATGCCTGTACGGCCGGAACCGGAGCACCCAAGATGACGGTGAACATTAGCGGGACGCCACGGGACTTCTTCAGCGCATATTTCGTGCTCGACATCACCAATCCGGAGGTTCAGCCTAAGCTCCTGTGGTCATTCGCGGATTCGGGGCTGGGGTTGACCACAAGCGTTCCCACAGTCCTCCGAGTGAACCCCACCGGCGACAATATGGTCAGTAATACAAACGCTAAATGGTACATGGTCGTAGGATCGGGGCCAACTGGGTACGATGGCAGCGTGGCGCAAAGCGCCAAGGTCTATGCCATTAACTTAGCGACCGGCCCTGGTTCGGGAAATAGTTTGGTGCAAACCTTCCCCGTCGGCACTTGGAGCTCCTTTATTGGAGACATAGCATCCTTCGATCGAAATCTCGATTATCGAACAGATGCCGTGTACTTCGGAAGGGTCGTCCACGATGGAAGCCTGCCATGGCGAGGCAAGCTCTATCGCTTGACCATGGGCTCGGCGACGCCCTTTGGTGGACAGACCAGTGCATCGCTCTGGGGGATTGCATCTGGATCAAACCGGATCGCAACCGAGATTCTCGACACATTCCCATGCAATCCCGCTCCCTGTACCCCAGATCCTATTGAAATGGGGCCGGTGGCAGCAGCGCCTGCGATCGCGGTCGATGACGCGGCAAAGGTGTGGATCTTTGCCGGAACAGGACGCTACTATAGCGCCTCCGACAAGACGGACACGACGACCCAATACTTCGTCGGCGTGAAAGATTCCGTCGTCAATTTGCTGTGTACACAAACGACATCTACGGATTGTCAGGACAACGATCTTCTGAATGTAACCAGCGCCACGGTCTGTGTGTTGGGACAGGGCAATTGTGGTCAAACGTCCGGCACCAACCAAGTGACGGGTGTTTCTGGTGCCACGTCTTTTACCTCATTGATTGCTCTCATCCAAAGCAAGGATGGGTGGTTCACCGCCTTGCCGCAGAGTGGGGCACCGAATGGAGAACGGGTGCTGGCCAGTCCGGTCGTCCTTGGCGGCATCGTGTTCTTCCCCACCTTCATCCCCACGCTTGATATTTGCGCGTCCTCTGGAACGAGCTATCTGTATGCGCTGTATTACAAAACAGGGTCAGCCTATCAGGAGTCTATCGTTGGCACGTCCCCAGGCGCTAGCGGGAATGCGAACGTCAATGCCAAGGTCTCGCTTGGAGAAGGATTGGCCTTCGGCGGTGTGGCGCATATCGGGTCTGGAACTGACGGAGGGAGTCCATTCCAGATCATTACCAATACCAGTACCGGTGCCTTACTGGGTACGGATGTTAACCTGGCTGGCGACCCGCGAAGTCACTTTGTCTCGTGGATCAACCAGTAGTTCATAGAAAAGATTTCCAGGGTTGGTTCGGGGCATGGGGTGATAGATCCCATGCCCCGAACTACGTGAGTCTATCTCTTCGCTCAGGCCTTCTCGTGCTGCTCCTGCTGGTCGGATGTTCAGAGTCGAGGCAGCCAGAAGTTGCGGCCAGTTCTGGCGCTCCTCATGGCAGTAATCAACCGCCTGTCATTCAACGAGCAACCGTTCTGCCTAACCCCGTCGTGTTGAGTGGCCCCCTGTCAGTCCAGATTCATGCCGAGGATCCGGATCGGAATCCGGTGACGTTTCGCCATCGATGGTTCATCAACGGTAATCCTGTTGAAGGGGAAACTCGCCCGATGTTGTCGCCCACCTTTCTCAAGCGTGGCGATCGAGTTGGCGTAGAGGTATTTCCGTTTGACGGACAGATAGAAGGCAATCCCTATCAGACCGACCCAGTAGTGGTAGGCAATACGCCGCCGGAAGTGACGAGGATCACTATCGAACCGACTTTGCCGGATCGTAGCCACTTGCGCGCACTAGCAGAAGGCGTTGATATCGATAGCGATGACATTCACTATGTGTTTCGGTGGCGGAGAAATGGCACGCTCGTGTTGGAAGGAGAAAATCCGACGCTTGAAACAGGATACTTTGATCGAGGCGACTCGATCACGGTGGAAGCGATACCGCACGATGCAGGTGGGGTCGGCAAACCCCAGTTGTCAGAGGCCATCGTCTTGGGAAACAACGCTCCCAAAATTACTTCCCACCCGCCGAGCAAGTTTGAAAAGGGCGTCTTTGTGTATGGCGTGCAAGCCGTCGATGATGACAAGGACAGCTTGAAGTACAAACTGGATACCGCTCCGCCGGGAATGACTATTGACCATGCCACGGGGGCGATTTCCTGGCAAGTTGCTCCGGATGTAAAAGGAACGCACCGAGTTCGCGTGGTGGTCCAAGACGGTCAAGGCGGGTCGGCATTCCAAGAATTTGAACTCACACTCTCGCCCTTCGCGATACCCAGCCAAAGCCGTGCCGGTAGCTAACTGCCATTCATGATGCTCCCATCCCTCCCAGGCCAAGTTACAGTATAAGGCACATTAAAATGATCCTGCTTGTCTCGGCTTTTTCTTGTTTGCTACAATGAGACGGCAGGTACGAAGGAGGAACTCAAACACCCAGCGTGCGTAAGATCAAGCTTCGAGAAGGGACGAACACCGCAGCTCTCTTCGGCCAGTACGATCGCCACCTAAAGCTCATCGAAGAAGAATTTGGCGTTCGGCTATCGGCACGGGGAGAGGAGCTTTTAATCGAAGGACCTGCTGAGGCTGAACGCCGGGTTGAGCGGGTCATCAATGAACTTGCGGCCATGACCTTTGAAGGCTATGAACTTAAATCCGATGATGTGACGCTGGCTCTAACAGCCTTGCGGCACAGTCAAGAAGCTTCTCTCAAAGACCTCCTCTTCAGCAACGCTCCCATCGCGACCAAGAAACGCCTTATCGCTCCGAAATCGGCGGCCCAGAAGACTTACATCGAGGCCATCGAGAAGTACGATATCGTGATCGGTATCGGTCCTGCTGGCACAGGGAAAACATATCTGGCGATGGCGATGGCCGTCAATGCGCTAACCAAGAAAGAAGTCAGCCGGATTATTTTGGCAAGACCTGCGGTAGAAGCTGGAGAAAAGCTTGGTTTTTTGCCCGGTGACATGTACGCCAAGGTGAATCCTTATCTCCGGCCGCTCTATGACGCATTGTACGACATGATGGATATGGAACGGGCAAATCGGTTGGTCGAACGCGGAGATATCGAAATTGCTCCACTTGCATTTATGCGGGGTCGGACGCTGAATGACTCATTCGTCATTTTGGATGAGGCGCAGAATGCCACGGCAGAACAAATGAAGATGTTTCTCACCAGGCTCGGTTTTCATTCCAAAGCAGTGGTCACGGGGGATATCACGCAGGTCGATCTTCCGGCTGAGCGGACATCCGGTCTGATCCAAATTCGGGAGATCCTGCGGGACATTGATGGCATTCACTTTGTGTATTTTGACGAACGGGATGTAGTGCGCCATCGTTTGGTACAGGACATCATCAAGGCGTACGACCGGCACGGAAGCGGCCAACGCAC
>JBQTHT010000028.1:0-4050 GCA_052389595.1 Nitrospiraceae bacterium | reverse complement strand
CGACGGTCTTGAGTAAACGGTAACTGTTTTGCCCCAGAGCTTCCGTGCGCCTATAGCCATACAACTGCTCGCAGCCCTGATTCCACTCGACAATGCCGTTCTCGAAATCCCACACGAGGATGGGTTCATAAGACAACTCGATCAAACGGTTCAGCCGGCGAAGTTTTTCCTCGGCTTGTCTGCTCTCAGTAATGTCCACCGCCATACCGCCTATCAGCATGGCGGTGTTCTCCCGATCGAAGATGGGGAACTTGCTGACCAGCGAATGCCTGACTTCGCCGTCCTGCATATACGATTCGACGCCTTGCAGTGGGGCTTTAGCAGCCAGGACTTTGCGGTCATTCGATTCATATTGGGCCGCAAACTCGGCGGGCCATAGATCGAAGGCCGTCTTGCCTTTCCAGTCCACTTCCCTCAGCAAGGTGCCTTGAAACAGCCGATTCAAGTACAACAGTCGTCCTTGCGCATCCTTGATCCAGGCAAAGCCCGGCAGGTTATCCATGAACGAGGCGAACTGTTGTTCGCTCGCCTTCAGCGCCGTGTCCGCCCGCTTACGTTCAGTGATGTCGGTCACGGCCACAACCGCGCCCTTGATGACTCCTCCGTCCATGATCGGAAAGGAAGAATACCGCACAGAAAAAGAGGTGCCGTCCTTTCGCCACATGACTTCATCATCGCCGTGACATCCTTCACCCTTTCGAAATGCCGCCAAAATCTTGCACTCTTCCGAGGGATAAGGCAATCCGTCCTGATGACTATGGTGAACGAGCGCATGCATAGTTTTACCCTGCACCTCATCCGGGTGATAGCCGAACATCGCCAAGGCGGCCTTATTGATAAACGTACATCGACCGTCCAGATCGATTCCATACATCCCTTCGCCGGTCGATTCCAAAAGCAAGAGTCGATGGTTGAGCAGTTGTTGCCGCTCTGCTTCTCCCCGCTTACGTTCGCTGATATCGCGCACCAGCAGTTGAATAGCCGTTTCTCCGATATCCGAAAACGGAGTGGCCGCGACTTCAACGTCTACTATCGATCCATCTAACCGGATGATCTTCTCCTCGACTAACGGAGCGGGCTCGTGAAACATCCGTAAGCGATGGAGGTGGGCGTTGATAAGGGCATGACACTCGGAGTGAAATAACTCTAACATCGTTTTGCCGACGACTTGCTCCGGCGTCGTCGCCCCGAACAACCTGAGCCCTGCGCTGTTCATGAAGACGATACGGTCTGCTTTATTGATGAGAATGGCGTCGGGTGAGGTTTCGACCAGCCGACGATACCGCACCTCACGTTCCCGCAGCAACTCCTGGGAGCGCTTGCGCCAGGTAACATCCCGAAAGACCATCACTGACCCTTCCAACCGTCCGGCATTGTCCCTGATCGGACGAGCGCTCACGCTCAACCAGGCGCCCTGCTGATACCCCAACGGCTGGAGACAGACTTCCACATGGCCGATCTCTTCTCCGTTCAAGGCGGGCGCGACCAATTTCTCATGTAATCCGTCGATATCTTTCAGCCGCGCGGCTACGTCAGTCTGTGCCGTCAATCCCAGCATCTGTTCAGCCGCCGGGTTCATGAGCAGCAGGTGACCTTGCCGGTTAAGGAGCAGCACGCCTTCTCCCATGCTTGCCATGATGGATTGGAGCCGGTTCGTCTGTTCTTGAATCGCCGCTTCGCGCCGCTCAAGCGTCTGCGATTTGTTCTTGAGTTCTTCGATAGCTTGTTCCAGCGTGCCCGATTGCTCGCGGGTCGTTTCTTCATGGACCTCCAGCAAATGTTCCAGGGTCTCAATCCGTGACCGTAGCTTTCGTGTGCCTTCTGTAGATGCGCGTGGCGTTGCCGTGATCGCGGCGCCTCGGGAAGATGGTATGGACGGCGTTCGTCGGGTATCAAACGGCAACAGCGCCAACTTGGTGCCTAGAGCCAGTGTTTTGAACATGTCCGCAGTGTGGTGAGGAATGCGAACTTTCGAGAACAAGATCACGGCAAACAATTCCTTCGACGGTAATACTCCTCCAAATCCCAACACGGACTTGATTTCATAGGGAATCACAAACTGCCTTTGCACAGGAACAAAGCAACTACCGACTGCATCACGGACATAAAAGACGTTGTAGGTTTTCTCTTCCCAATCCAGCAACAGGTCGGACTCAGATGGGACCGGTGATTGCAACTTGACGCCCAACTGCTGGAAGAGCTGAGAGAACATGGGAAATTGCGCCACAAACCCTTCGCTCGCCAAGGGGATGACCCGAAACCGTCTGGATTGGGCCCGGTTGTTCCATTCCTCTCGTTCTCCGGCGGTGCCTATCAGCGTCAGGCATTTCATCGCCGTCGAACTGGGATTTCGGCCCAAGGCCTCTTGCGCAAGTCGCTGCGACTCCACGTCCAGATGACCGTATGACGTGGTGATAAACACCCGAACCAGAGCGCAGTGTAGCTTCCCTGCCTTCGCATCACCCAAGTGCCGGTACAGATAGTGCGCGATTCGCGAGCCGACGTCGACCGTATTCGCCGCCCGCAGACCGATGTTACGAAGTTGCGCGGTGCATTCCGTCACGGCACGGAGGGAAAACGCGGCGAGATTAAACACGGGCGCGCTCTCAGTCGATGAACTGCCGCACATATTGTGGGGGGCAGAGTATCTGAGTCTAATGAGAAGAAAAAGCTAAAGCAAGCCGCAATGGCGTCCAGTGACGGGCACGTTTCAAGGGAACTGATCAAAGGGCTCCCACCATGCCTTTGCGGATATCACTGGACCAGGCATGACAATCTTTCGAGCGCTCTGAGGAATCGCTCTAATTCGTCGCGTCCACCTCTTGAAAGACCATTGTCGCGTCAGGCACACTAGAACCCGATGAATAGCCTTGTCGCTCTTTTCGTTCTTCTCGGGTTTCTGGGATCGCCTGTTTGGGCGCAGGCCAATCCTGACGCAGTCGAGACCGGTCGACTGCTGGCCGTCCTCCTCGATGCCGGCCGCATCACGATCGGCAACAATCAAACGCTGATCAACGATCCAGATAGGGGAGATAAGAGTTTTACGCCCGGCGCGTTCGAGGAGCAGCTGGTTAACGTGTTTAAGATGCGAACAGGGGTGGATCTAGCAGATCTTGAGCATAGTCGCATTCCCGCCATGGCGAAACCTCTCTTGGCCAAACTTCTCGAGGAATGCAAGAAAACCGTCGACAGCTATCAGACCGTGATCAATCTTAAAGGGATGAAGTATAAAGGACTCATCCCGGCCACCTTCGGAACCGAGACGGCTACGCGATTCAGCAAGTGGTCCGGCATCTATCTCAAGCAAACCGCACCCGAGCGGTTACTTCGCAACCCTCAGAATAAGGCCGATGCGTACGAGGCCGCGGCCATGCAGCAATTCGCCGCTCCCTCGTTTTCGCGTGACAAGGATGTCGTGCTCGATCAGGTTGTCGAGGGCGGGAAAAGTGTTCGCATTATGCTGCCCCTGTACTATCAAAAGGCCTGCCTGAGCTGCCACGGGGAACCCAAAGGAGAACGCGACATCTCCGGCTTCCCCAAGGAGGGAGGAGTGGAAGGTGAACTCGGCGGAGCCATTAGCGTGAAACTCGCCCTCCCCTAGATCGCGCGGCCGGTCTCATTTCACATCGGGCTGGACAGCCTGTACACAAGGTTGTAAGCTTGCAAGGCAATTCCTGAGGGAGTTCCTTTATGGCCACCATTCTCATCATTGATGACGAACACTCCATCCGCACGCTCCTGCGGGACGTGTTGGAACAGGGTGGGCATAAGGTATTAGAGGCGAAGGACGGTCGAGAGGGCGTGACGGTGTACCAATCCAATTCTGTTGACCTCGTGATTATGGATTTGCTGATGCCGGATACAGACGGTCTGGAGGCCACGCTTCAACTGACCCGTGAGTATGTAGACGCAAAAATTATCGCGATGACGGGCGCACAAGGAGAGCGGAATTTCCTGGATGTCGCCAAGATGTTCGGCGCTCGCCGAACTTTCGAAAAACCAGTCGAAATCAAACAGATGCTGCAGGCCGTCCAACAGGACCTGGCCTCC
>JBQTHT010000027.1:0-32129 GCA_052389595.1 Nitrospiraceae bacterium | reverse complement strand
CCCCGACGTGCACCAGTTGGAACGCGACCTGCCGGGCGTTAAGGGCCAAGGCCAACGCACAAGCCGCATTGATCGCAGGCTGGCGGTGAGGATACAGGGCCACTGGAATCACAATCCGTTCCAGTTTGGAGGTTCCATCCTGAAGCGAGACAAAGCCATCAACATTGGAGGGTACAAAGAGCGTCATGGCATGAGTCGACCGCGCCACCGGCTCCGCCACTGCTTGGTGCAGCCAACGCGCCGCTCCCTCATATTGGTGGGTGGCCAACACAACGAGGTCGGTAGGGTGCATCGTCAGGTGTTGGACAATGGCTTCCGTCGGATCCCGCGCGATCGCGCGAATTTTCCGGACATAAATGCCGAGTGACCGGACTTGCTCCTTTGTGCTTCCCTCAGGAAGGATTCCCCAGCGAGCCAATGTGGGCCTGATGCGGGGAAAGTCTTCAAAATCTTGGTTGGCCACGTTTGGATCGATGTGCATGATCGTGAGTTCGGCTCTACTCAGCAGAGCCAGCTTCAGCGCATGAGCAAAGGCCACGCCACTAGCTGGCGAAAAGTCAGTCGGATGCAATATGCGGTTTAATGCGAGCGCGTCAGACACAGCCGTCTCCGTAGATGAGTATTAGTGATGAGTTGCCGGACGAATCTCTCACTCGTCTTCGCGGCCGGCGGTTGGCGCCGACCATCTTTGCGTCAACCGCGCCGGCGTATCGTCCGGGTTCTTTCTGTCAACGCTCCCGAGCGAATAGCGCGTTTGAGCATAGTCGAAAAACTCTGCTCGGCGTGGTTCGGGAATGTCCAGCAAGACGCTCAAAGAGGAGAGATACTCACCATGCCCTCTCGACAGATCTTGTTGCAGATTGTCCGCGTTGAACAAGACAAACGCCTGAGCTTTATAGTCCGGCTTGAATTGTCCATCCTCCGTGAACCATGTGCGGCCTGAAGTGGTTGCGGTGATGTTCGAAGTCGTGTCGGTGGTTTGCTTAATGGTGGCTCTGATCGTACAGGCAGTGGTTCCCATGGCGATGAGCGCGCACGCCGCGGCAAAGAATGAGAATGGTCGCATCACGATGCGTCCTCAGTAACCTGGCCACTATAGCACAGCAGACGGATTTGGCTAAAGTTCAGATTCTAGCCCGCATTATTCATGAAGACTTCTCCTCCAACCGCCGACACGCCGCTGCGACGAGCCTGGCCGCTGGGTCTCCGCGGCCAGGCGGGCGGGCGCGCCCCTCAGTCGGTCGACATCCTGTTCAAGGATGCCTTCCTTCTTCGCGGCTCCGCGCGAGATTGAGCGAGCGCCTAATCGCCCCACAATTTTTGATACCACTTCTTGTCGCTGGGCCACGTGACTTGCCCGATGTTCATCTGCCGCCGGATCTCGCCGATGTTCCAGCCGGTTAGCGTGGCGAGCGTCTGTGCCTCGCGTTCGTAGCGTTCCCGGAGTTGTTGCCGATAGGTCGCGGCAGCCGGGCACTCGTCGGTACCGGTCCAAGGGTGACGCAAAATATAACGAGCTTGAAAGTTGCCGCGATCGGACGTTTCCTGGAAGACGAGGTCTTCCGGAAAGTGCGCGGCGTCATAGCGGACGTGCAAGCGAGTGAGAAACACATTCTGCGCCTGGCCCTTCGAGATCTTTCCCCTGTTGTCCTGCCAGAACACGCCGAGGCTGCGCAGTTCCTCGGCTGAGAGCGGGTTCGCCGCGCAGGGGTCGCACCAATTCATGTCCCAGGCATATTCCAAAAACACGCCACGTTCATGCTCCCGCTTCACTTGCTGAGTGAACAGGTCGCGATAGAAGTCGCCGAACTTGTCTTTCACATAGAGCGGAAGGTCCTGGGCCTCCGGCAGGCGGACGGTGCGATAGTTCGTCGTTTCCACCCTGCCCTTCTTCGTCAGAAAGTAGATGAACAATTCCTGCGCGCCATCCGCATTCACCGTGCCCAGACGGATCGGCAGCATGAACTTCGGCGATTCGAAGGCGATCTGAAGGGGCCGTAGATGCGTCAGGCCGAGCTTCGCCTGCTCACCCAAATTCACCTTGGCGACGAAGAACTTCATACCCTGTTTGAGATAGCTGTGCAGGACCGACGACGCGCCGTTGAGAATGCGATAACCGTTCTCGGTCAGCCAGGTTTCAAGACCGGCGCTCTCTTTCGCCGAAAGAATGAGAATATCGTATTCGCCCACGGTGTACTGCGCTTCCACCGTTACGCCTATGGCTCGATCCCGCTCGGCTTTGCCGACCGAGGCGGGCGCCATGCTTTTCATCGCGTCGCTCCGCCGTTCCATCAACTCGTAGTGGAGACAGGGATTCTCGTCGAAATATTCCACGAGCCGCGGAGAGGAGTAATCGGCCAAATGTTTCAGGATTGCCGGATCGCCGATGTGAATTTGCTCCTTCTCCAAGACTGTCGGCACGGGAATGACCATGGCAAACTCTTTCACATCGCCGCGGAAATCGTTCGCCATCGTGATGACCGTTTTGTCGTCATGGCGGACGATGGCCACTTCCGAGGCTTTATTGAACAACTTCGTGTCCGCCTTGGCGACATAGAAGCCGCAGAAGGCGGAGGCAGAGCCACACCAGAGAAGCAGGCCTGTGAGGAACGGCAGGGCGAGAACGAGTGCGCGTGTCATGAGATCCTCCTTTGATGATGGACTGACAGGGAACCGATGGGCACAGGAACTAAATCGGAGCCGAGGCGTGACCCTGCACGCTTGCCGGTCGAGGGACGGGACCAGTCATAGCGCGAACCGGGGAAAAGACGATCGAGCAAAGGCACCAGACAGGAGCAAACCATCAGCCCCCACAGGGGCCCATTGGGACGAAACAATCCGAACTGTACAAAGAGAGCGGCGAGCGCCACCAAGAGCGCGAAGGCGATGCGGCCTTCACGGGAATCCGGCGTCGTCTTAGGATCGGAGATCATGAAGAAAGCGAAGATCAGCAGCGCACCGCTCTCCAGTTGATGGAATGGAATCGTGAGTGGATCGCCGAGCCACAGCGCCCGTGTGAACAGAAGACCGACATAGAACGCCAGAAAGGCCAGCGTCACGTCGGCGCGCGCCGCGCGATTGATGACAAGCCCTCCGAGACAGACGACAAGAAAACCAAACCACGCAACTTGACCCCATTGTCCCGGCGAAATCCAGCCGAGCCCGCTCGCAAGCACGACCACCAACGTCAAGTTGGTGGGGTTGAACAGATGCTTGCCATCCCAGCGGATGACGAACTTGCCCGCAATGGCGACAAAGGCAGCCAACGCCGAAACGGCGAGGTGGTTCGTGCGAAGCAAGAGGCACAGGGACAGGGCCGAGATCAGCGGACTGCGGGGATCGAATGCTGGTAGGTTGTAGAGTCGCGTCCCGACATATTGCGTCAGCAGCGCCGTCCCAAGCGTCACGACGATCTGCAGAACCGTCACATCGAAGCGCAACCACAGCAGGCCATACAGCAGCAGCGTACTCAGGCTGGCGATCTGGGAGAGGCGGGGGTCGAAGGAAGAAAACTGGGTCTTACTTCGCTCGATCAGGTTGTCAGTACTCATCCGGCACCTCGTGAGTAGAAGGGCTATCGGGTCCTACTCACGATATGGCGCCAGGGTGGGAATCCTTTCACGCAGGATGTTGAAAATACCCCCCGGCATCGTTCTCGCGGCGCTTAGAGGCTCAACGTCCCGAAAGCGTACGCCTCGCCCCCCTCGCTTGCTGCGGCCTTGCTGGTGGCCATTTTGAACATCCTGGAGGATGAATTTTTGGTTGGAAGTCCTAGGCCGGGAGAGCGTTGACAACTGATTGAAACAGCCCAAGATCGCGCTTCAATTCATCAGTTCTTTTGGCGTACTATGCTGGTCAGTATACTCAATAGTTAGGCGTCACGTGGCAAACGTCGCTAGTCCTGGTGAATTCTGCGCAGCGCTTGGGCTGTACTTCGGCGACGGCGCAGGGGAACGCTACCACCCTGGTGATGCCATTGAAGGAACGAAGCGGATTCGAGATACGTTTCCAGAGAGCGCCGAAGTGCTCATCGCTGAAATTGACACACTGCTTCAGACGGCGCGAAGGCTACCTGGTCTGTGGGGTGATGGGGCACTGCCGTTGGAAGAAGCTTGTCAAAGCATCGACAAGTTCCTAGAGACGGAGTATGCGTTCGTTCCTGCGACACTTCGAAGGAAGATCGTGAACGCGTTGGAGTTATGAGCTCTGGAAATAGCGACGACAATGACGGTGACGCCTAACCACGCCTTGCCGACCGCTGCAAGCCGCGCTTGCAGAGCGAAATCTTGACCGCGATCTGAGTAGTGGGGACGTGCTAAGGGGTTTGAATCGAGCAGGAGCTGAGGTATACTTAATCCATGTCGATCAACCTCCCACTCAAAGACATGACCCTCCAAGAGAAACTCGCTGTGATGGAGTCGATTTGGGAGGACCTCGCCCGCACTCCGGAAGCCATTGAGTCCCCTGCCTGGCACAAGGATATTCTTGAAGAGCGCAGTCAGCGGCTTGCCGATGGCGCATCCCACTTTGTCGACTGGGAGACGGCCAAGAAGGACATCCGCAACAAGCTCTCGTGAGAATCGAGATCCTCGATGAGGCCCAGGAGGACTTGATTCAGGGCTTTCATTTTTACGAAGGTCGGGAGCCGGGACTCGGAGCGTACTTCATAGACTGTTTGTTCTCGGACATCGATTCTCTTCTCCTCTTTGCCAGAATCCATCAGGTCGTCTACGCCTACCATCGGTGTCTCTCCAAGCGGTTCCCGTTTGCCATCTACTACAGCAAAGAGGAAGGGCTTGTTCGTGTGCACGCCGTATTGGATTGCCGAAGAAATCCAGCATGGATCAGAACACGATTGAAACCGAATGAATAATCAGTCCTGAACCCTCTGTCGAGGCAATTCACAACTGAGATTTGGGGTCGGGTCTTGCAATCACACATTTGACGAGTCGGTCTCAATCCCTTCGCGCTGCACGTTCCACGTCATCATCCACATAGACCATGCCGGACTTCCGGCCAGGCACGCGGTAGGCTGGGCCAGCTTTGTAGCGTGGGCAATCTCGCGGACCGTAGCAGTGCGTTTCAAAGCGCCACTTCACCTTCGACGGATTCCAGTGATCGAGAATAATCTGGGTTGGCATTGTTAGCCCGAAGGGGCATTGGAAACAGGCTGTCTCGCAGGTCTCGCGCTTCAGCCGAACATGTCCTTGCTCACGGTATGTCTCCAAGGGCGGAGCGATGCCGCCAGTGGGATTGGCTGGCAAAGCATCGGGCTGCGTCCGCTCGATGAGTTGGAGCCCGCTCACCTTGTAGAAATCCGCCCATTCTGTTTCGGGTTCTAGAACAAGGACAGCGTTACCCCTGATTGCGTCACCGAGGCGAAACCGCTGTTGCTCGTGGGCTTTGGGGCCGATGGCCACTTTGAACCGGCTGCGGGGTGCGCCGTCTACCTCTCCATCAAGGATCAGGGTGTATCCCTGGTACTGGTGGGTCGGGATTTGATCGAAGGAACGGATCAGGCGGATACGAGCCTTCACGCTGGCAATCGTGCCGGTAAATGCGATCTTATTCATGTCCTGTCCGAGCGATACCGCGTTCCGCTTCAGAAACCCGCCTGCCGGCCGAAACCGTAGAGTACCGTCAGGGATGGCAGTTTGGTATGGAGCCGCGAGAAAATCAAACGGATTGGTTGGGGTGCGGGCGGGATATGTACTGCTACCGGCTGAAGGGAATGCCGACGGCAATCTGAGCGCTTGGGGTAGGTCTTGGAGGAAGTGAAGGCTTATGAGGGACCATTGACAGAATTCTGTACATAAAATAGACTGGACGAAGAAGCGGAGGTGCGTGAATGGCAATCACATCCAAAGACATTATTTCGTTAAGCCAAGCCAGGGCGAAGCTGACGGAACTGTGTGAGGAAGTTCGTACCAAAGGAACCGAGAAAATCATCACGAAGAACGGAGGCAGTTGCGCGGCGCTGATCGATGCGGAACGGCTTGATCACTATCATCGATTGGAACGAGAACAGATTCACATTGGATTGTTGCAAGAGGCGATCAAGGGCATCTCTGATCTGAACGCAAAGCGAACGCTCAGTTTGGCCCAATTCAAGTCGCGGCATGGCCGGTAAACGACCGGTCTTCACCCAGAACTTCTCTGACAACCTGACCGCTATCCAGTCATTCCTCGGCGTGGATGGTCGCGCGGCCTTCCAGCGACTGTTGGATCGGCTGTTTGAGGAAACGATCCCCACGCTCTGTCGCTTCCCTCAGTCCGGTCGCTCTTTCTTGAATCGCGTGATCAAGTCCTCAAAGGCCGAGGCGCTCACGAAAGATCTTCGACGCCTGCTCAAGAAAGACGATGATCTGCGGGAATATCTGATGGACGATCACCTTGTCCTGTATGTCGTACGTTACGACCGGATCGTGTTCTTGGCCATCAAACATCACCGCCAGCTCTCTTTCGATCTGAAACACTTCTGGCTGGAAGACTAGACCGCACGTGGAAGACCTTCTCGTCTACTTCGACTATGTGAAGCGCTGCTCCTGTCCGACGGGAATCTCGACAGCAATCTGCGCGGTTGGGGATGGATCTTGGTTGACGACGTAGGTGGCTTGTTCCTGGGAGCCGGTTGGGCTGCTTGGGATGACTTGATAAGAGCCTGCCCGCAGAGCCTGCTTTCTGGTGTGGGAGCAATTCGACCTTGACAGCACGGACATTGACTATGGCCACGGTGAACTTTAGTGTACCGTCTGATGTCAAAGAAGCCTTTGATAAGGTGTTTGGTCGTCAGAACAAGAGTGCAGTGTTGACTGAATTGATGCGCCAGGCTGTGGATGAGGGGCGACGCCGTCAACGGCGGGCCAAAGCCGTTGAGAAATTATTGGCTTTGCGAAAGCGGGCGCGGCGTGTCACAGATAAAGATATTCGATCGGCGAGGAGACGTGGAAGACCGTGACGACGGTGGTGCTCGACGCCAGCGTCGTCGTGAAGTGGATCTTTGCAGATCGCGCCGAAGAGTCACACTCACTCCAGGCTCTCCAGATTCTCCAGTTCATCAAGGAGTCTCGCGCGAGCTGAAAGGTCGTTTGAGGTAAGCACACGATGAGTATTCGCAATAAATGAGTCGTAAGCCTGGTTCTCTTTCAGAGCATCCGATTGCCTATCTGAGGAAGCCCAATGGGAGTATCGACATCCGCGGCGTGTTCATGGCGCAATGGACATCGAGCACTATTTCCCTTTAAGCGTGGAGAAGTGAAGCGTTGCTCCGAGCCAAGCAGATCACACGCTACATCTACGGCGCGCTGTTTAGCGCTGCCGGGGCGAACCATTTCCTTAATACGCCGTTCTACCTGAGCATCGTGCCGCCGTACCTGCCTTGGCCGCTGGCACTCGTGTACATCAGCGGCATCGCGGAAATCGGGTTGGGCGGGCTCCTGCTGTTCGAGCAGTGGGCGCGGTTGGCGGCGTGGGGGCTGATTGCATTGCTTGTTGCGGTGTCCCCGGCCAATATTCACATGGCCCTGCATCCGGAGCTCTACTCGTGGGCATCGCCCTTGGGTCTTTGGCTCCGTCTTCCGCTTCAGGGTGCGTTGATCGCCTGGGCCTATTGGTATACGCGGCCGCCATCATCGGTGTAACGTGCGTCGCAATTAGGAATACTGGTCAGTATATTCAATAGTGAGCCGGTGAGACGAGAATGGATGTTGTCTGGGAGGATGCGATCAAGGGCGGCAACGTCGAAAGCGTGCGCGACCTTCTTGATCGTGGAGTAGATGTAGATGCCCGCGATCGCTACGGACAAACAGGTCTGATGCTTGCCGCACAGGCCGGTTATCGGGAGGTCGTCAAAACACTGATCGATCATCAGGCCAATCTGAATGTCACGGCCAAGTTCGGTCTCAGTGCCCTGATGATCGCCGTCATTGCCGGGCACATGGAGATTGCACGTCTGCTTGCGAAGGCTGGGGCCGATCTCTCCTTGCGGGGTACCGGCGCTTCCGGTTTCGCGAACAAGACAGCCTGTGATCTCGCAGTGGCAAGCGGCAGGCAGGAGTTATCCGAGGAGTTGAAACCTAAACTGTAGCACTCGTTGGCAAGATGAAGTCAGACGCAGAGCGGCGCGCAGAGCATCAGACATTCAAGAAGATCGACGCGGCCTTCCGCATGGGCGATCTTGCCGCGCTGCGGGCGGCGGTCGATGATCCTGCCAACGTGCCGAACGGGCCGATGCCACTCGCGATCGGACCTTGCCTCGAGTACGCAATCTACCACAGCTCACTGCCGTTCATCCGCACCTTGCTCGACATCGGCGCCGATCCCAATCCGCGGGATCATGCCGGATTTCCGCCATTGATCGCGGCGCTGTCATGCAGCCGACCGCAGCCCGGTGCTCCAGGAAGACCGGACGCGCTGGAGATCATGAAACTCCTGCTTGCCTTCAAAGCCGATCCCAATCAGCGCGGCATCAACGATTACACCTCGCTGCACATGGCGGTTAGCGAAAGGAATCTGCCGGCTGTCGAACTGTTGCTTGAGGCAGGTGCGGATTCCCGGCTCCGCACCCGAATCGATGACTGTGAAACACCTCGTGAGATGGCGGAGAAGGCAGGGCTTCACGAAATCGCCCGGCGGCTAGCAACACATGAGACTCTGCAAGAGAGGTGAGAACTGGAAGAAAAATCAAGCGGACATTCTGGTTCTGTGACGGATCACCCACAACATGCAACTTTCAACAGGTCTTTTTGAGAGCTGCGCTACCGGCCGACGGGAATCTCCACGACAATCTCAGCGGTTGGCGATGGGTCTTGGTTGGTGACATAGACGGCCTGTTCTTGTGCGCCTGTTGGTCCGCCTGGTGTGACCAACTCAACCAGCAGATTGGAAGAGAGCCGTCCTGCTGCCTCCTGGCCTCGGACCGGCTTCAACGGTTCCCGCGACAAACGCACGATCAGGGTGATGCGTTCTCCATCGGTGGCAGTGGTGAGCGGGACATCATACCGGTTTCCGGCGACGATCTTGATGGAAGACTGACCGGTTTCTTCTGCTGGGAACAGGGCTTGAGGCGCTGAGGCGCCGACCGCCATCAGAATCTGCACATATCCATCCTGATTCGCTTCCACAGTGAGTCGAGCTTGCCCGCCGCTTTTCGATGCGGTGATTGCGTCAACTTCTCGGTCCTGTCTGTCGGCCTCGCGCACCACGAAACTGTAGCGCAAACCCAAGGGGTTGACCGGTTTCGCCGTGGCTGGTTCCGTCGAACTTCTGTCTGCAAACTTTTCCAGCTTCCTCTCACGCGGGTTAGTTTGTCGGTGTTCCTCAGCTAAGGACTTTGGCCCCTCTTCTTTGGCCATGGTACGCCGTTCGCCACGGCTCGGCTCGCCGGCGTAGAAGCGCGCGCGGGCGCCAGTTCCCGGCGCGGCCACTCCGGCAAACGGAGCTGTCGCTGCTGATGGCGTTTGTTTGGGCTCGGGAGCGGGAGTGGCAGGAGCGGAACGAAGGGCCTGGTCATTCTTGTCTGTCAAAGCGCCCGTCTTTTCTCCAGCGTTACTTCGCAGAGCGCCGGGTGCTTCCTCTTGTCTGAGCGATTCGTCTTTCTCGGATAACGGCGTAGCATTCTCATCTGCTCGGTCCGGTGCCCGCCGTTTTCCCGCAGCTTGAGGTTTTGAAAGTTTGTCTCGTCCTGTTAGGTGGTCCGTCGGTGCATCGTTCTTTGCCAAGTCAGGTGGTGCGGCTGTCTTCCCTTTGGTTTTCTGGTCCGTCTCTGGGAAGGAAGGGTCTGATGGAGGTGGTGCTGGAATGGATTGGGTCGCTGGGCTCGGCTCTTCGGTCGCCACCGATTGTGCCGCTTCCTGCAGGCTGTTCTGGTAGATCTTGGTACCGAGCACTACGGCGAGGACTGCTGCCGCGAGTCCGCCGGTGAACCCAAGGCCGACTGGTCTCCGTAACCAGTCGAGCCAGGACAACTTCACTCCGCCGGCGTTCCGGGTCTGTTCTAACGCCTGCAGGAGCTTGCGACGGACCAACGGATCGGCGAGCAGTTCTTTCAGCGCCTGCTCGTCGGCCAGCGCGTTGAACAGCGTTTGATCCTGTAGCGCAGCGGTAAACAGTGCTTGCCGCTCCTCCGGCGTCAGCGTATCGGCAGCAAATCCACCAATCAGTTGTTCGAGATCGTGTTTAGACATTGGGGAACG
The DNA here is from genome assembly GCA_052389595.1 of Nitrospiraceae bacterium. Taxonomy (GTDB): domain Bacteria; phylum Nitrospirota; class Nitrospiria; order Nitrospirales; family Nitrospiraceae; genus JBQTHT01. The sequence goes on along the minus strand of JBQTHT010000027.1, from coordinate 21,936 downwards.
TCGCTCGTGAAGCGTATCTCGTGAAGCGATGGATCGAATTATCTCGTGGGTTCTCGACTCAGTCCTCAGTCCTCAGTCCTCAGTCCTTCTCCAGTCACTCCCAACTCCCTCCCATCAAGGCCAACAACTGCTTGCGGCAGCGCAGGTCCCAGGTATAAATCGTATTAATCGACGTTTGTTTCATCAACTTCTGGATCTCCGGGAACGTTTTCCCCACCAGCTTCCATTTGAACAACTCGCGGCAGCGCTCGCCCAACTGGCTCAATGCCTTGAGCAACCGGTCCACGGTCTGCTTTCGTTCAAGAGTCGTTGCCGGATCGTCGGCTGAGTCGGCAAGAGACAGGTCGTCGATGGATTCCTGATTGTACTCTCCACGCCGCAGCGACTTTCGATGGAGATCCAACATCTTGAACCGCAACACCTGAAACGAGAGCGGCGCCAGCTCATCAAGCGCCGTGACATGCGAATACTTGTCGTGCAACACGATCATAACCTCTTGGGCCAGGTCTTCGGCACTGTCCCTCCATCCTCGTGATGTCGCGAAGGCGAGAATCCGTTCACGGAGGCTGGCCAGAATCTGGTCTCGGTCCATGGCAAAAAAAGCTGAGAAGCTCAGCTTCGGTTATTGTGATAGACTGCCACCCTTCATGCCTTCCAGAGTCCCCAAGTGATCATGCCCATGGTGTAGAGGAGCATTCCTCCGAGCAGGACCTTCACCCATCCTGGCCCCAGGACGACGAAGGTTCCTAACAGTCCAGCCGCCATCATCAGTGCGCCGACCGTGGTGATCAAACGCCGTTTCCATACAGAGTCGCGCCACACCATTCCGGACTTCCACGCCTGTTTCAACTCTCCAAACGTAAACTGCTCCGAACCCTGTTGTCCCCCACCTCGACCCCACAGCCGATAGCTGGATGCGCGCCAGGTGACCGGCCGCGCCGCCATGCGCACGCTGCGCTCGACGTCTTCCACGTCGGCATGGTTCAGCGATTCGTCCCGGTCCATGAGGAGTTTGAGGATGCCGCCCATCATCAGCGTGAAGCCGATCACGCCGAGGCTGCCGGTCGCGAGTATGAGCGTCCATTCCCGCGCTTGAATCCAGGCGACGGCCGCAGGCATCGGCGGCAGTTCGGCCAACAGGGCAGCCACGAACACGAGCGCCATGCCGCCGAGGATCTGGAGCAACTTCTTCATAGATATGGAAGCGTCGCTGCGGATTGATCGACACGCCGGCCAGAAATTCGTTCGGATAGGCTCGCGCGGTTTGCAAGACATAGTCGTTGCTGATGAGAAAATCCGTGTGGGTCTGGTTTAAGTGTCCGGTTGGATCGTACACCCCGTCCATCCCGAGTAAGACAGCTTTCTGAACGTGCCGGGAGGCTCGCAATTCACCCAAGAGATCATCCAAATACTTTTGATTCGCCTCACGCGGTCGATCTGGCGGTAGTCCGTGCTTCCACAGCAGGAACCGGAACAAGGGACTTTTGAGCATCTTCGGAGAGATGTAGCAGCCGTTGCCCGCATCGGGCAGCGCGGCGAGATGGACGTGACAGTCGATCAGGGATTTGCCGGTCGTCATTCGTCACTCCTCATACGTGGGCAATCACGGAATCTGTTGATCTGATGATCTGTTGAATTTCGGAGATTTTGAATTCCGGAGATTCAACAGATCATCAGATCAACAGATCATCAGATGCTGTCTGGCGCTTCACGTCTCCGGATGTTTCACGTCCCCGAAGCCGTTCCAGCGCGATGCGTTTCAATTCACGCAGATCCAACTTGCCTGTCCCAAGAACCGGCAAGCTGTTTACTTTGATGAAATGGTCACGATGTGGAACAAAAAGATTGGGTAATCCGCTCGCTGTGACTTTTTCGAGGATTGCAGGGATGAACGACTCATCGAGCGTATGGAGCACAACGAGGCGTTCGCCTTTTCGGTCGTCCGGTACGCCGGTCACGGCAAAGACTTGCGTCTCTGAGCTTGCAGCCTGATGCAGCGCCTCTTCAATCTTTCCATGCGGCACCATTTCGCCGCCGATCTTGGAAAAGCGCGAAAGGCGGTCGGTGATCGTCAGAAAACCGTCATCGTCCAGCATGGCGATGTCGCCGGTGATATACCATCCATCCCGCATAGCCTGGGCCGTTAGATCGTCCCGCCCCAGATAGCCCTGCATGACGTTTGGGCCTCGCACGAGCAACATGCCGGGTGCGCCTGGCGGCAGAGGCCCGAAGGTTTCCGGATCGACGATGCGCACCGAGACACCGGGAAGCGGCTGGCCGACCGTGCCGCGTCGCGATGCCGGCTGAAAAAATCCAGCGGCGCGGAAGTCCGGAGTATTCACGGCAATGACCGGCGCACATTCGGTCACGCCGTATCCTTCGATAGGACGAATGCCGAAGCGATCGTGAAACGCTTGTGCCAGCCGTTCGGGAAGCTTCTCTGCACCGGTCAGCACCACACGCACCGTGCTCAACTGTTCCGGGGTGCAGCGCCGCTGATAGAGCTGGAGAAACGTCGGTGTGGCCACTAAAAACGTAACGTGGTGTCGGACGATTAACTCGCCGATGGCCGCCGCATCGAGTGGAGATGGGTGAAAGACGATGGCGATTCCGTTCAGAGACACCAACCAGAACACGAGATATCCAAAGGAGTGAAACAGCGGCAAAATTCCGAGGATCGTATCGGTCTTGGCAAGATGCAGCACCTGCGCGGCGCCCTGAGCGTTGGCGTCGATGCTGAAGTGCGAGAGCATTACGCCTTTCGGTTCTCCGGTGCTGCCGCTGCTGAAAATGATGGTGGCCAAGTCATCCATCGTCACACGCCGTGACTGGCCGCAGGTCCGTTCGATCATACGGGCTGGGGCCAGCAGCGCCAACAACGCCGCGAACGTTTTATGGGTCGGGCTGATGGTTGCGGCGAGATCTTCGAGCCACAGAATGGTGGCCCCCTCGGGAAGATCGAGTTTCGCTTTTTCGACAAACTTGCGACTGGTCAGGACGGTCTGCAAATTCGCTTGGCGAACGGCGAATTCCAGTCCTGCCCGACCCATGGTGTAGTTGAGATTGACGCTGGTTTTGCCGCACAGGAGGGCGGCGACGTTGACCAAGGCTCCTGCAACTGTCGGAGGCAGCAACAGGCCGACATTGCGTTGACCTTGCCACTGTGTTCGAAGCAACCGGGCCAGAACGATCGATCCGATCAGCGCTTGCAGGCAGGACACATGGGGACGCGTCACATCGGCCATCACAAAGCGGAAGGGATGACGGCGCATCGCACGAATGAAGGCGCGGTGCAGTGGACGACGATCCGATTTGCGCAGCCGCCAGGCCGCTTCGCCGAGTTCCTGAATAGCCTGGCGCAGTTCATGGGGGGCCGTATCGGATGGAAGGGGCGATCCGAACGACACCGTGACCGGGTAGGGAATCCGTTCCGGCCATTTTGTGAGGAACCTCCCGCCGACAAAACTAAAAATGCTGCCCCACACGCGATCGAGATGCACCGGGATGATGGGAACTTGTCGTCCCTTGACGATCCGTTCGAATCCACGACGGAAGGGAAGCAGTGCACCGGTGCGGGTGATCTGTCCTTCTGGAAAAATGCAGACCACGTCTCCTTGATCAAGCGATGCGCCGGCGTCACGCAGCGCGCGGAGAATAACCCGAAATCCTCCCTGCGATGAGATGGGGATCACGCGTAGGGCTTTCAGGAACGGTTTGAACAGAGGCTGATTCACATATTCGGCATCCACCACAAAACGAATCGGCCGGTCGATGCTGGCGATCAGGAGGAGTCCGTCGATGAACGAGACATGATTCGGAACGAGTAAGGCGCCCCCGACGTGAGGCATGTGATGGTGTCCAACGATCTGCAGACGATAGATCGAATTGGTCAAGATCACGAGGACCACACGCAGGAATGCATCAGGTAACAACCACAGCGCCCAGAGCACCCCACCAGCGGTGACGACAGAAGTCGCCAGCATGATGCCGCTGGTGGAGAGGCCGGCATTCGCCAAGGCGCCGCCGCATAACGACCCGAGCAGAATGCCAGTAAAGACGCAGGTGTTCGAGAAGGCAATCACGGCGCCGCGCCGGTCCGGAGGCGATTTCCATTGGATGATGGCGTTGAGCGGGACGAAGATGAAGGCGCAGGACATGCCGAGGAGCGCCATGAGGACCATCGTGCCGACGAGTTGGGGGGAGATGGACCCCAACAGCCCCAGCATCATGGCCGTGCCGATGGCGCCGAGCGGAATCAAGCCGTATTCGACGCGAGACTTGGACAGCCGACTGACGAGCACCGCGCCGATACCGATGCCGACCGAGAGCAGCGTGAGCGGAAGGCCGGACAGCGCGTCAGAAAGATGCAGCACGGCCTTGGCATAGACCAAGATGTTTTGTGCAAACAGGCTCGCGATCGTCCAGAAAAAGATTTCCCCGCCGACTGCCAAACGAAGCAGCCGTTCGGCGCGCAGCGCAGACCAGGCCCCGCGCCACGTCGCCAGCAGCCCTCCTTGTGTGCGAGCAGGAGGGACGTTGGGAACAGACCAGGAGGCGACCAACCCAACCAGGGCCACGAGCATCAATGCCAACGGTGCGAGCCAGGTTTCGGCGCCGGCGCTCTGGAGCAGGAACCCGCCGGCAGCGGTGCCGGTGAGGATCGCGGCAAACGTCCACATCTCCAGCAGGCCATTGCCGGCCGCGAGCCGTTCGTGCGGAATCAGCTCCGGGAGGATGCCGTACTTGGACGGACTGAAGAGCGCGCTGTGCATCCCCATGCCGGCCAGCACGATCAGCGGAAGCCACCCGCCTTCGGGTGTCAGGAAGAGCGCCATCGTTCCGGCGGCCATGAGGCCGACTTCCACAACTTTCATGGTGATAATGACGGTCCGTTTGCTCAGGCGATCGGCCAGGACGCCTGCAACAAGGGAGAACAACACCAATGGCAGGGTGAAGATGACAAAGGCGAACGTGGTTTGGGTCTGTGCGGCAGTCTCTAGTTCTGGACCCGTGCCGAGCCGAGCCGTCACCTGGCGAATCGCCAGCAGCGCGACCATCAGCTTCCAGGCGTTGTCGTTGAATGCCCCGCAAAACTGGGCGACGAGCAGACCGCGAAGGGAAGAAGACCGTGGATCGGTCAAGCCTCATCCTCCGTTTGCTTCGGCACCGGCAATCCTTCCAGTTCCATGATCTTCAGGGCATTAGTCGTGGGGCTGGGGCCGGGGCGTAACCGAAAGTCGAACTTGAGGGCCTTCGCTTCGACGGTCTCCTGAAAGTGTGCATTGGTTAACCCCGGAATCTTTTTCTCGATATCGGTCAGTTCGAGGTCGTGAGTGGTCACGAGACCGAATCCATTCCCGGAAGCCAACGCGGTAATGTACGCCCGGCTGCCGACAAGGCGTTCGCGATTGTTCGTGCCTTTGAAGATTTCGTCGATCAGGAATAAGACCGGCGGGTTCGACCGGTCTTGCGTGGCGGTCAAAATGTGTTTCAGGCGCTTCACCTCGGCATAGAAGAAGGACAGGCCTGCCTCAAGTGAATCGTCGATTCTGATGCAGCACGCCAGCCGGACCCAGCTCCATGCGAGGCGGACGGCACACACCGGCGCTCCGGCTTGAGCAAGACAGATGTTGATCCCGATGGTTCGCAGAAACGTACTCTTGCCGGACATGTTGGAGCCGGTGACGAGCAGGATCCGGCCAACACCGCTGAGCTCGAGGTCATTGGTGATGCGTTGAGAAGCATGGAGCAAGGGATGTCCGAGTCCATCCATGCTGATGGCGGCTCGCATGCCGTTCTTGGAATCGTCGTCGGCGGTTGTGATCGGCGCCGGCCAGGAATAGGTCGGGTGCAGATAGGCAAAGGCGCCCAGCGCCGACGCCGCTTCCAGTTCCGCGAAGGCGTTCAACCATAGGGGGAGACGGTTTGCCATCTTGCGTTGGAGCCGCTGCAATCGGAGCGTGTACCAGAGGTCCCATGGTCCGATGGCATTGATGGCCAGGTGCACGAGCGGATGGGCTTTGATACTGACTGCGTGCATGACGCGCGCGGCCTGTCGAATCGACGCGGCAGGATGCGTCCCCGCCGCTGTGAACGGCGCGCAGAGAGATGTGAGCGCAGGCGTGGTGTTGAACGAGCGCCGTTCCAGAACGGCCAGCACAGCGCCCAGTTTTTCGAGTTGGAGATGCACGGACACGGCGTGCTCCAGCAGTTCTTCGCCGCGGTCGGTCATCATGTAGAGCAAGGCATAGGCTCCGAATGACAGCATCCAATAATTCGGCAGCCAGTTGAGCGCCGATACCACCAGCAGCACGAGGGTGGTGAGAGCCAGGAGGCTCTGGGTGATCAGCAGGGGAATCAATCCGGAGAAACCGACAGGGGTCTGCAGCACGGCGTGCAGTCGTTGACCATTGATCTCCGCTTCATCGATCAGCATGGCCTCCAGCGCCAAGCGATCGCGCAGCAGAGCGAGGGGAGCCAGTTCCTTGGCCCGCGCTTGCCGCGCAGACCAGTCGTCGGGAACCGGCGGTTGATCCAGTAACCACGACGCCAATCGTTCACGGCCGTTGGAAGAGACCGTCGTGTCTATGAGATGCAGGAGTGAATGTTGCCCGATGAGATCGAGGTCCGCGGCGTAGGGATGCCGCTCCGGGAGCGGGGTGAAGCGCGGAGGAATGTCGTTCCAATCGAGCCGCACCCGCCCGAGATGAGCCTGCTTGATCTTGAGATAGAGTCGGATGCGGTGCATCCGATCTTCAACCCTGTTATGATACCGCGCCACGATGAAAAAGGTGAGGAGAAATGCGCCGAGCGCTGTGTTGCCGACGTGGTACCATCCGAGTTTGTAAGGAAGAACCGAGCAGACCACTCCCGCCACAAAGATTCCCAGGCGCCATCGAGTGAGCTGCGCGCTGGCTTGTTTCCCGCGCGCATGGAGACGGTTCAGGCGGACAAGCACACGCTCCAGAGTCTGCTCGCGTGTTGGTCTGGAAGAGTGGATCGAGGCCGGCGCTATCATCCTTTCGACGATACTTGTTGCGCGCACTTCCGTCAACCTGAGGACACATGAAGGGCAGTGGGTGGGTCGAAATCCGTATTGCACAACGGTGGATTCAGGTGAGTTACTCGGATAGTTGAGCGACCCGGGAGTTCAGGGCGCCTGGCAGGAGGGTCTGATTCATCTCTATTGGGCACCCGAGCGGTGGAGCCCGCCGCGTTCGTGAGGTAGTCGAGCGTCTCGATGCGAACGGCCATGCCGGGGATATTTCCGTTGATCGGCTGCCCGAGCGGGATTGGAATGAACTGTGGACTCGTTCCGTTCAACCATTCCGCATCGGCCGTCGTGTCGTCATTAGGCCGAGTCGGCAACATGCGCCGCTGCAGCCTGGCGATGTCGAACTCATCATCGATCCGAAACAGGCCTTTGGACGGGCCATCATGCGACGACCCGGCTGTTGGTGGAATGGGGGAAGAGGTCATCCAGGGCGGTGAATCGGTGTTGGATGTCGGCACGGGCAGCGGGATTCTGGCTATGGCGGCACTGCGGCTTGGTGCGAAGAGCGCCGTCGGGATCGACAATGACGCGGTCGCGATTGAGTGTGCCCGCGAGTATGCCGCGGCGAATGGGTTTGGGCCCGAGTTGGACCTTCAAGTCGACACCTGGGAGCGAGTCCAGACTCGAGATCGCAGCGACCTCATCCTCGCCAATCTCGACCAACAGACGTTCTTGGCCTCCGTTCAGACAGTGGCCAGGTATCTTTCTGGAGGTACGAGACTTCTTTTGTCCGGCATCTTGCTCGATCAATTATCCGAGATCGCCGCCTATGGATCGGCAGGAGGATACATCCGACAACAGCGAGAGCGTGACGGTTGGCTGGCACTGGAGGTGGTGGCGTTGGAAGCTTGTGAAGGAGGTGTAGAGGTGGAGCACTCACGACGGCCGCCGTATCCACACGTCCATCAAATCAATGTATCGGACGGTGGCATTCCGAAACGTCCGGTGCTGGAAGCGATCGTGACCGTGAAGGGTGTGGAGGGAGATCGTCAACGTAATCTAAAAGTACACGGCGGTGTGGACCGGGCCGTCTGTCTGTTCTCACTTGACCTGATCGAACGGTTACAGGATGAAGGGCATTCACTCGAACCGGGATCGGCCGGAGAAAATCTGACATTGGCAGGATTGGATTGGGCGACGCTGACCCCGGGTGATCGACTGAACATTGGACCCACCCTTCAAGTGGAACTCACCAGTTATACGACCCCGTGCGAGTTGAATTCCCAGTGGTTTCGAGACAAGAACTTCGCTCGCATCTCGCACAAGAAGAATCCCGGTTGGAGCCGACTTTACGCGCGAGTTCTCACGAGCGGTGTCGTGCGACCCGGTGATGAGGTGGTGGTGAAGCCGACGCGAAACGCTGACTGACCACGTGACTGCTGAATGAATAACTCCGAACTTCACGCCAAGACATGATGATTATGCGGCGTATGTTAGAACCGGAATTGATGGACGATCCGGACCAGGCTTTGGCATACGCGCGTGCGGACTTCGCGGATGAAAACCAAGGGTTTGTCGACCGATTTCGTGAGTATTGCCCAGAGTTAACCAAGGGACACGTCGTGGATATCGGTTGTGGACCCGGAGATATCCCGATTCGATTGGTTCGCTCATTGCCGGCGTGGGAAGTCACCGGGATCGATGCTTCCGAGCCGATGATTCGCCTGGCGGAAGAGGCGGTCAAAGCGGCCGGTCTTTCGGACCGCATCAGGTTTCGATGTGAACGATTTCAGCAGGTCGCGTTCTCAGAACCTGCCGACGCGGCGATCTCGAACAGCCTATTGCACCACGTCCCGAACCCGCTCCAGTTCTGGTACAAGTTGAAGCAATTGGTCAAGCCTGGTTCGTTCGTGCTGGCGATGGATTTGTTGCGCCCGGAGTCGATCGAAGCGGCGCAGGCCATCGTTGGTCAATATGCTGCGAATGAATCGGCGGTGCTCAGAAGAGATTTTTACAATTCGCTGCTCGCGGCCTTTACGGAGGACGAAGTTGCAGCTCAGTTGGCTGAACTTAATCTGAGCCGGCTGTTGATCGATGTGCCGGATGATCGCCATTGGATCGTGAGCGGCGTTATTTATTGACAGGACGCTGGAAAAAAGGCCTCCAACCTTTGTTCTCGGCTCGACAAAATCCTCAGCCAGACCCTGTCGTCTCACGAAGATACTGGGCGCTCATTGGCTCGCGCCCGTGCGCAAATATGAGGCGACTTATTCGTCGCCTCGCGCACCTCGGCGGCGCCCACAAACCTGGCGCTCCTTATTCGTGGCTGCGTGCGCCCCAGAGGCTACGCCTCCAGTGTTTCTCTCGGCTGCGGCAGCGCCTGTGGAAGCGGCGCGTCTCGGCGCGCCTCGGGATGGGTGGGTGAGAATGTCGGCCTTTTTAAGCATCCTGCTTTTTCTGACTGCTACGATGTGCGCTCATCTCAGTGATGCCCAACTCGATAAACTGAAAAAGGCGAGGAAAGATCAGAACGCGTTCACTCTTCCTCAGGCGCCGATGGTCGAGATCAAAGAAGGGTTCTTCTGGATGGGCCGTGACGGGACGGAGGCGTTGGAAGATGAACGGCCTCGTCATCAGGTATGGCTCGACCGATACTGGATGGATATGTATGAAGTGACGACCGAGCAATATGCTGCTTTTCTGACCACCGTCAAGCGTCAGCAGCCGTGGCAATGGGAGATGGTAGATCTCTCCCAGCATGGCGATCGGCCTGTCATCGGAGTGGATTGGGACGACGCAACGGCCTACTGTGGGTGGGCGGGCAAGCGACTGCCCACAGAGGCCGAATGGGAGAAGGCAGCGCGCGGGACCGATGAGCGCCTCTATCCTTGGGGGAATCAGGTTCCCACATCTCTTCTTGCCAATTTTGCGCTCGGTGCGCGATTCAGCTATAGCCTCGTGCTCATTCCTGTGGGACATTATAAACAGGCGGCAAGCCCCTATGGCCTCTACGACATGGCCGGCAATGTATGGGAATGGGTGCGGGACTGGTACGGCGCGGTCTACTACGAGGCCAACCATGAGCGTAACCCGCCAGGTCCGGAGGACGGGCAATTCAGAGTCGTGCGTGGAGGATCATGGTCGGATCTGCCGAAGTATCTCCTCACCTACGGACGTTTCAAACTTCCCCCCAGCACGCGCAATAGTTACACCGGCTTTCGCTGCGCGAAATCCTGACAGGCTGCTCAAAAAGGCCGACATTCTCACCCCCCCTTGAGGTGGTGAGGCGGCAGGGCCTTGCTGAGGATTTTTTCGAGGTGAGAACGAAGTTGGAAGTCTTTTTCAGCAGCTGCTAATAAATACTCTTGCTGACTTCGACCGAGAGCGAACTTTCATTACCCACGCTGTCATAAGCCGAGAGCGCGAAGTAGTACGTTTGGCCGACGCTGAGACTGTTCAGCGTGAAGGAGGTCACTCTTCCCAACACAAACGGAGACCCGGGATAATTGTAGGACCCAGGCGCGGTCCCGACATAGACCTTATACCCTGCCAAATCCCCTTCTCCATTTGCGCTCCACGATAAGGTGGCGCTCCCAGTGCTTGGTGACGGCGGCGGCGGCGTACCCGGCGGTGTCGAAGGTGGTGGGGAGGCCGGCGTGGGAGCAGATGGTGGAACTGTGGGAGGCGTAGACGGTGGGTTCTGCGTGACGGAGGGTGCGGGAGGCTGAAGGATGGCCGCCAGCTGCGGATTTTGAAAAATGCTTCGCACAGAACGCGAACCGCCCGGCACTGTCGCGGAAGTGCCATTCGAAGCCGCGGCTTGCGGAGATGACACAGAGGCTGAGGCCGATTTCACTGATGCCGACGCGGATGAAGCCGAAGATGACGGAGAAGATGCCGATCGAACGGCCGCTGTCGCAGCCGTGACCGTGGTCGTTGCAGCGGAAGACCCGGCTATCGTCGGGGCAGGGTGGGATGTATTCATGGGCGCCGTGCTTCCCGTCACGATCCCGCTCATAGAGGTAGAACTGTTTCCCGTTTGAGGTATGGAGAGGCGGCTGAGGGCCTCTACAGGTTGGGACCTTGCCGGTGGCCGTTTCGTCAGTCGTCGGTGAGGCTTTATCGGCAGAACTTGGTTCTCCAGCATCTGTCCGGCGGATGCCGGAGCGACAGGTTCAAGAGAGCGTTGAGATGATGGTGAAAGAGTGGACGCAGTCTTGTGTTGTCGTGAGCGCTCGTGAGCCTGAGGTCGATGAATCAGGCTTCGACCTTTGTAGGTGTCGTTGTCTTTAGCAGTCGGTTGTTCACTTCCCCACGCGGGTGCAGCACAGAGAATCCCTGCGCTAAGAATGAATATCGCTGGCTTTCTCGTGCAGGTGGATATTGATCTTAGCTGATCGACCAAAACTGCCTCGTTGAATGTGTGGGATTTTCCATGAGAGAACACCGCAAGTGGAGCAATGACTGTGCCGGAAATCCTTTCATGACTCCAAGATCTGAGTATGAGCTATGTGATTGATTAGGCAAAGCATTTTGTTGAACTGCGACGACACAGAGGGTATATGGTCGGCGTTACCGGTGAAGGTTGAGTCCTCCTAGGTGGAACCAATCCGAACGGGCGGACGTGATTCAATGCGATGAGGATCAGAGAATTACGAATCAGGCACGAAGGAACGGATCAGGACGGCGGCCATGACGAGGACCGTCAATGCCGTGAGAATGGTGAGGTAGATCGTCACGCTGCGGTCGGCCAGCCATGCGTGTTGCCAGTGTTCCGGGTAGAGAGGCTGAGCGGAAAGATAGAGGCCCTCTTCGTAGAATCCCAAGGCCCGTTCAACCTCGATCAGCGCTTGCTTGGCCATCTGGTGCCGATCGCGTTGCTGGAGAATCAAATACCCAAAGAGCCCTGAGAAAAGCGCCACTCCCGTCAATGCGAACACCTCTCCAGTGAAGTTCTGCCTTGGCTGCACGGGCATGGCCAGCATGGTGACCAGAAGCAGAACCAGAAAGGCACTGGCAAAGGCGGTGAGGCGCACCATCTGCTCCCGGCGCCGGAAGACTTCTTCTTTGTACCAGGGATATAAAATTTTCAGTGCGGCGAGACGTTCGTCGGTCAGCACCTGTGTATCAGGCATGTGCGCCCTTCGAAGACGGAGGCTGTCGGGCTTCAAGATGGGTCGTCAACCAATCGACGAGCAACGAGGTCATGATGCCGAAATCCTTGCCGCGGGTGAACTGATGATTCGCTCCAGGAAGAATCTCCAAACGCTTCTTGCATTGCAAGGCCTCAAAGAGTTGTTTGGATTGATGGAGCGGCACATACTCATCTTCATCGCCTTGCACGATCAGTGTCGGAGCGTGGATCGTTTTGGCCGGGGCATACCCGATCTGGCGCATACAGTCTTCATAACACGCATAGGCCAGCCTTACCCTCTTGGGACCACCCGTAATATCGGGAATCGTGTCGGTGGCCTTCCATTGTGCCATTTCACTTTCGCCGAACTCCAGCCGCAGCTCTTCCGCAAAGTCCACGACCGGGCATTTGAGCGCAAGGCAGGCGACATCCGTTCTTTGAGCCGCGGTGAGAATCGACACCAGCCCGCCAAAACTGGAGCCCACGAGCCCCATCCGGCGGTATCCCTTGGCTGCCATCAGGTCGAGAGCGGCCATGACTTGACCTACAGCCAGGGTCGGCGTGATCTGCTCGAACGGTCCTTCGCTCTCTCCTTGTCCGAAAAAATCAAAGCGGAACGTCGCGATGTGATGTTCCAAGAGCATGCGGGTGAGCGTCTTATTGGTCGTGCTGTTTTTGCTGGAAAGAAATCCGTGGCAGAGCACTGCGACCCGATCAGGCCCGCTAGGAGGTGTGGTGAGAACGGCCGAGACTTTGTGGCTTTGGGGATCGAGAAATGTGATCGTCTGTTCCATGTGCGGCATTGTAACAGACTCTCACTCGGCTAGCGACGCAGAGCCGGTGGCGTTGATCTGTGGAGGTGAGCCAAGGAATACGAGGGCGAGGGAAGAGTCTACACTTTGGTCGATCGCACGCGGAAGTCGACATTGTCCCGGAGCCATTTCCAAAACCGATCCTGTTCGTGTAAATCGGCGCCGGACTGCATCTTGTCCCTCCAGCCTTTCATGACTTCGGCATCAACTGTCCAGAGTCGAACTCGCTGACGGGGCACGTAGGTGCGCCACTGCTCGCCGACTTTCGGATTCACATAGGCCAGGCGGAGTGTGACATTTCGGGAAAGATATTCGAGTGGCTTCAGGTCGATCTTTTCATAGAGTTCCCGTGATCCAGCCCTGATCCCGCCGGCCGTCGCATCGGGTACGCCGTCGGTGATGATGACCACGTTGACCGGGGCAAGGACGAGATTCCGTTCTTTCGTGATCCGGGCAACCTCGCGGAAGAACGGATTGAAGTCGGTCACGCTGTCGGTGGGCGGAAACCATTTCCGCAGTTCCGCTTCGATCTGCGGGATGGCCTTCCCATCAAAGTCGTGGATCGGATGAAAGGTCTTCGGTTCGCTCATGATCTTGCCACCGACGCTCGCCACGAACATCGCTTGCGGCTTATCCAACCCGCCGAGTTCGTTCAGATGTCCATAGATATAATGGGCGAGAAACGCTAAGGCGTTATCGTAGTAACCGGAATTGCGAAACGAGCCACTGGCATCCACACCGATGAACAGCGTTGACCTCGGTTTGCGTTGTTCGGTGGGTGGGGCCGTACAGCCCGAGATTGCGCTCAGCACGAGAGCGCCAAGAACCACGGCGGTGACGGTGGCCTTGGGGCCGGTCATGACGCCACCTTTTTCGGCTGCCACCGCACCGGAGGCAAGAGTTCTCTCGTTTCGATGACTTCTTTCAGGCTCTTGAAGGGGATGTTGAAGACCGGGCGTCCTGTGACCAGGATCATGGCAAAATTCAAGAGCGCCGCGCCCACGTGCAGGATCGGAAGCATGAGGTATTCCATCAGCTCGTTGGCCTTGTCATGGAGCCAACCGATTTCGCGTTTGAAATCTTCCATTGGGGCACGCCACCAGATAGGAGGTGCTGGTTGCAGCGGGCTCAGCCCTTCCTCTGCCGCCTGCTGATACATCGGCTGGCGGGAGATGAAGGAGAGCAGTGGTGGCGTGCCATACTGTCCAAACAGGAACCAAGTCATCCCGCGAACTCCAACCCATCCGAATGTTGCCAGCGAGAGGGTGAAGCCGATCCCGAGCCTGAACTGCTCGCCGGTCTGTTGCGCAATCCACGGCGTGATGGCGTCGACCAGTTCGCGATAGAGGAACATCACTTCAAAGACCATCACAAACAGTTCCACGATCAGCATCTGAATCAGGAACTTGTACTCGTGATTCTTGATGGCGTCTGCCAGGACCTGAATACAAGCAAAGCTGCCCATGATGAGGAGGAAGAGGAAGACATACAGAATCGTCGCGGTGAAAGCAGACGCTTCCGCGCCCGTGATGCCCGCAAGCACTTCCGTCACCGTCGGCATCAGGGTGTAGGTAAAGATCGTCGCCTCGAGCAAGCACCAGAAGATCAACAGGAGGAACGCGATCCAGGGCACACCGGGCTGGAAGTAGCTCTGGGTCATCTGTCCTGTCATCTTGAAGGGCAGAATCACCAGTTGCTTCATGGTTTCCGCGAGCAATTTGAGCGCAAGGCGGCCGAGCGTGAAACACCATCCAGCCACGACCATGAGAAACCGTCCCAGTCCGACCCAGTACATCCAAATGGCAAAAGCGGTGTCCCACCAGGCAAGGAGCAGCATCTTGAGAAGCTCGATTCGTCCTGAACGGAACGGCAGCGTATAGAGCGTCAAATGAGTGCACCAGACGGCCCCGATCCAGAGCAAAACCGGAAAGAGGAGCACAAGATAATATAGGCCGGCCAACCATCCGGTCGCAGACGACAGCACGAAAGACATGAGCGTCTCTTGCATCGTCGGAATCCAGGACAATGGAATGGTCAGAAAATCGAAAAGGCTCTGCCAAGGCTCAGGAACGATGTTCGTCATTGATGCTGGCATGGCGCCTCCTGGTTGGAGTGCCCGGTGTGGGCAGCGATCCTCCGACTCAAAGAGTAAAGAGCAAAAAGCATGACACAGCGAAAAACGGGAATGGGGCCGAAATATCAGGGTATTACCAGGCGATTCGGAGAGTGGCGAGCGTAGGCGGGACAGTCCCGGAGTACAAGAAGGAACAGCCGTGCGGACGCCTGATCGGAATACTTAGCTCAACCGGACGGATGTTTTCCCAAGAGATGCCCAAGCTTTGCGGCGAACAGGGTGAAGCTGAACAGCAGGAGGGTAAAAGAGACCCAGGCTGAGATCTGAATGACGAGGGAATTCAAAGGAGCGTTCCACGTGAGCGTTGCGACGACCGCCAACCCCATCGTTCCCAGGCTTAACCCTCCAATCTGCGCCGCCCGCCACCGATCGATGATGCCGGTCAATTGCTCCAGGTATAGGCCTCGCTTTTTGTGGCTTTCCACGCGAGTGACCGCCAGGGTCACGGGAACCAAATGCGACAGAGCACCGAAGATCGTTTGCAGAACGAAACCGACCAGCGCCGCATGGGTATACGCCACAAGATGCAAGGCGCCAAACGCCAAGGCCGGCGGATCCCACAGATAGTTCACACCGACCAGCATACCTGTGATGATGGCGATGACCAGAAAAAAAGTGGCCACCAGCAGATGGTCCGCGGCGGCATTCTCCGGCTTGCCCGCATCCAGCCAAGTCCGGAACATGTTGTCGGCATACAGCAAAGCCCCGGCGATGAGGATGACGCCGGCGACAATCTGAATCCAGACCGTCGAGAGGGAGAATCCCGTCAGCAGCACTATGATCCCGATAGGAAGAAGGACAAACACGAAGCGCGCCGATGACTGGCTATGAAGGTCGGTGTGTAAGATGGTCGGTAGCAGACTGTGCATGGTTCCCACGATCGTCAGTGTAACGAATCCCAGCAGGCTGAGGTGAATGTGCGCAAGCCGCGCGTGCCCATACCAGACCGTAATCCAGCGGAACGCCAACGCTTCGCCGATTGCGAGCCCGGTCAAGAGAGCGATCAGCGCGAACGCATAAAACCAGAGATTCACCGGCGATGCGCCGACACTGTTCCGGATGTGCCGCCACGTATCGCGAAGCATGAAGAAACATGCGGCAATGATCAACAGACCCGCCATTCCCACGACCATGAAGTTGCGCTGACCGAATCCGATCAACAGGCCGATCGTTCCGCCGTTCACTGTGCAATAGAGGATGGGATGAGAAGCTCGTTGATCGCGGGCCGTCATGGAAAGGGGAGGATTGAAGAGAAGCACGGCTCCAATCATGATCTGAATCACGCCGCCCACCAGCGCCCCATGAGCATGAACCAGCCGCAACCAAGCGGGCAGCGCAGTACCTCGGACGATTCCGATAAAGACCGCTAACCCTAACAACGAAGCGACGATCAACCATCCTAAGCCGGACAGTAGAAACGCGATGGGGTGAACCTGGATGCGCCACATAGCTCGATACTACTCGTCTAAAAAGTAAAAGTGATTCGTCGGACCTTTCCCATGTCCGATGGCTAAACCGTGCCGGATGGTTTCGGTCAGATACGTCTTCGCCGTTTGAACCGCATCGGATACGGATTTCCCTCTGGCCAGTTGCGCCGCAATCGCAGAGGCGAAGGTGCACCCGGTGCCATGTGTGTGAGGCGTGTCGATGAACTCTCCCTTGAAGATATTGAAGAAGCGTCCGTCGTAGAGAAGGTCGGTTGCCCGTTCGGTGAGCAGATGGCCGCCCTTGATGAGAACATGCCGGCAGCCGAACTGGTGAATGACTTTCGCGGCGCGGCGGGCATCGGCCAGCGACGTGATGCTGATGCCCGATAATTGTTGGGCTTCATGCACATTGGGTGTCACGATCAATGCCATTGGTATCAGTTCTTTTTTCAATGTCTCGATCGCAGCCGGTTGAAGAAGCGGGAAGCCGCTCTTGGAGATCATCACGGGGTCGACAACCAAATTGGCCACGTTTTGCGGCGCCAACATCTTCGCCACGATGCTGATGATGTCCGCCGACGACAACATACCGGTCTTGACGGCCGACACATCGAAGTCATCGAACACGGCGTCTATTTGAGCGGCGATGATCGACGTCGGAAGCACAAGCACTTCGCTGACCTCTTCTGTATTCTGGGCGGTGATGGCGGTAATCACCGACATGGCAAAGACGCCGTTGGCCGACATCGCCTTGATGTCCGCCTGAATGCCGGCGCCACCACCGGAATCTGACCCTGCGATGGTGAGGACTTGTTTCATCACGACGTGGTCCAGAACATCATCGAGGTTACCGTACAGAGAAGGGGGAAATCGCCGAGGACGAGCCGGGAGGAGACAGTTCAGCTGAGTCGGACTTGAGTCCATCGATGGTGAATTCCGCATCGTGTCGCGGCGCGGTCTCGAGATACCGAAGGGTAAACACAGTTCCCATAGCCTGGTCAGGCGCCGAAAAGGTCAGCGTCGCACGCTCCTTCTTCCGGGACGACAATTCCAGGCCCTTTACACACGGACTCTCACGATTCTCGGAACTATCTTGGCGCCATCGTCCTCCGTTTTCGTCTTCGAGATAAGTCTCCTGGAGCTTGCACATCACCTTCATGTTGCGTGGTGAGAGGCTTTCGAATACCACATCGAGTTTTACATGCTGATCCAGTTTATGCAGGCCTATCACGGTCATCTGGTAAAACTCGTTCATGTGGGCGCCGAGACCGGCCGGCAGGCTCTCTGATCCCTTCGGCTCGATCAGGATCCCCTTCGTCGAGTCCGGTGGACTGAGCAACGAAGCGAGCGGCCCGGAGGTGGGGAGCGTGCTCCGCGCCGCGCCTATCACGCTCCCGGAAGACCCCACTAACGTCGCCGTCACCAGAAGACCGTCAGAAACCTCAACGAAGGAACCGGTGACGAAGACATCGGCTCGTACGACCTTCGCCACTTTCTTCACCGCCTTGGCCTGAGACGCATCAAGCTGGGTCACTCGCTGCTTTTTCAAGGTGGAGTTCAGGAGCGTACGATCCACCACCTTCAGCTCGCCAAGGATCGACAGATGGGTCGCCAATTCCTCAGCCAGAAATTGCCCCACCAGGGTCACCTGACCTTTGGAATCGGTGAAATCGACCACGGCGATCCGTTCCTTCTTAGCCTTCACCGCCTCAATCGTCACGCCCTCCGCCAATTCTTTCAGGCTATCCTCGTAATTCAAGGCCGCGTGCAAGGGCGCGCACCACACCGTCACCGCCGTTAGAAACACGACCGACTGAGTCGTCAATCGGGTCAATTGTGTCGGCTGCGTCGGTTGCGCCAAAGGAGGTCGATTCATACTGGACATTATACTGAGGCTGAAAATCCTGTCCAGAAGTCTATTGGCTTGGGGGCAGAAGCGGAGGTGGAGTTCTGACCCGTTGATTTCTTTGCTCGGCCGGCATACTTCCTTTAGGCAGGCGAGGAGGGCATCGCCAGGAAACCGTTCACAACCGTTGCGGTGGCCGTATTTTCGATTGTCTTCTTAGTTCATCTCCTTCGCATCGTCATGGGTTGGGAAGTCACAATAGGCGGGGCGGCAGTCCCAATGTGGGCCAGCTACGCAGGCCTAATCATCGCCGCAGGCCTAGCCTACATGCTTTGGCGAGAATCCCATCAGGGGAAGATCTGACCAATAGTTCCTGCATTTTCTCTGACCTCATTGCTCTGTGGTTTCCGGCAATAAGTTTGGCGTACTCTTCTTTCACATCATCGATCTCGACCTTGCCGGAGCCAGCCAATGCCGATCTTGTCGGTTCTTGTTCACTCCAGATATCCAGTATTCATCTCCCGTTTCGAAGTCATAGTAGTTGCCAGAGACACCACCTCCCTTAATACGCTGGAAAGTTTTTCCGCGATAGTAGATAGTGCTTCCAATTTTCGAAAAGGTCATGCGGCCAATCCGCGCAGGTCCGTCATCCACATGGCCGCTCTTGATCTCAATGTACATGATCCGGCTTTTCATTAGGCCATCTCTTCTTAATTGTCTCCTCTTGTGGCCGGCTTACCGCGCGGGGGCGGTCAGGCCTGATCCAACTGCGCGCGCGAGCACCGCCCGCTGCGCGATCATTCTTGCGTGCGCGGTGCGCGAGATGTGGGCAGACTGCCGGCCCTACTTCAATTACCTCACTTCTCGCTCTGGTCGGTGCCATCACGGTGTCGCGGAGCGGGCGCCCAGGCGCGCGCGACGCAAGGGCCCCACTGGGGGATGGGTGAAGTGAGCACGGCTGGGCTGCTCGGCAACAGGACCCGTGTCTTTACACCGGCCACGCTCCTACTTTCTTCGCCGCCGCCTTTTCGGCAAGCGCAACTCTTTCCGAACTTCCTCAATCGGGGTACCGCCTTCACGTTGATAGTTTCGCCGTAACGACTCGATGCGGGCGATGAATCGTGGATCTGACTCAAAGAGGTAGTCCTCTAGGTCCTCGTCGGTGACGCCGTGCAAGACGGCAGCAGCTCGACCATTCTTGGTGACGACGATGTCCTCGCGTTTAGACAATTCCAGGTACGTGGACAAACGGTTCTTCACTTCGTTCAATGGGACAACCCTCATGGTGTTCCTCCCTCTCTATGGTCCTTTGACGATTGCTCAAGCCAGGCTTCCGATTCCGTCTTCGGCACGATGCCATACACGACCACGAGGTACTGAGGTTCGATCACGTCATAGTAGACTCGAAGTTTGTCCAGTCGGAGGCGGTAGGGTGGAAACGTTCCGGGTCTCAGCGACTTGATTCGACTCTTGCTCTGCATGGTCGGTTGATAAGTGAGATGCATTTCAATCTTGTCGAGTACCTTACCTGATCGCTCTTGCGCAATGCACGTAAGTCGAGCTTGGCCGCGTCGGATAATTCAATGCGGTAGGGCATCGATTGAGGAGTATAGCAGAATCCTAGTCAGAATAGTGGATCGAGAGTCTGTGAGCTCTGAGGCGTTTGGATTGAGATATGCGAGAGGAGGATAGAATAGGGCTGCTGAAAATTACGCGCATCCACACTCTTTTCTTGCTCTCTTTTTCAAGTGTCCGGTGGTATCCGAAAGGCAGATAGGGGGATGGGCCCCCGCTGTGCGCGTCCACCGAGCACGTCTCTTCCCCTTCTCTTTTCCTGTGGCCGGTCTCTTCAGGGCGAGGTGCAGGATTGTCTCGAACTGCGCGCATCGAGCGACCACAGCTTTATCGTGGGGGCTCTGCGAGTCCTGCCCCTCGCCCTCTCCCGATTACACCGGCCACTGTTCCTCCTTCCATGCCATCTCCCAAAACATCCACTCATATCGCGAGCTCATGATAAATGCCTCCTCCATCCGACGTTTTTCCTCCTGGCCCGCCGTCTTTGCCCAGAGATCGACTTTCTTGCGCATCCATCGTTGCACTTCGGCAAACGCCGGTGATGCGTACAGCATGAGCCAATCACGATAGGGGTGACCCGTACGTGGCGGGCCTTTCTTCAAGAGATGTTGTCCGACAACGCAATAGATCCAGGCGCAAGGAAGCGCGACGACCGTAATCTCCGCTGCGCTCCCGCTGTGCGCGACGGTCAACATGTGTCTGGTGTAGGCGTAGTTGGTGGGGGCCATGGGGACTGACGTCATTTGCTTCGCCGTCATCTTCCACCGCTTACCGTATCCTTCGTGGAGGCTCCGTTCGACTGTGATGGTTTCCTCAGCCAGTCGAGCGAAGCGAAGCGCTGACTCTGAATCAGGGGCTCTCTGTGCTCCCGCGGCAAAGACTCGCGCCAAATCCGCCAAGAATCGCGCGTCCTGCAAGATGTAATACTTGAACTTACGCCCGGGCAAAGTTCCCTTGCCCAGCGCCGTGACGAACGGATGGACAAGTTGCGCGTCCCACATGGGCTTCGCCAATTTGCGGAGATGATCACAAAATGACATGGAGGCGCTCCTTCACTGGTGGCGAGAGGCTCTGCAGGCCAGGATCAGCTTTGTTCGACAGATCAGGCTTGCCCCTTCGGCTCGATTGGAGAGAGGGGAGCATACGGTCGCGGTAGGCGATTGATCCCATCCAGGGCGGCAACCCTGTAACATTCCGCCAGCGTGGGGTAGTTGAACACGGTATCGATGAAGTATTCGATCCGACCGCGAAAGGCCATGACGGCCTGGCCGATGTGGATCAGCTCGGTGGCGCCTTCGCCGATCGCGTGGATTCCCAAGACCTCTCGCGTTTGCTGATGAAATAACAGCTTCAGCATTCCGTGTTCGTCTCCGATCAATTGGCCCCTGGCGATCTCCCGATATCGTGCGACGCCGACTCCATAAGGAATGCGCGTCGTGGTGAGTTCCTCTTCATTGTGCCCCACCATGGATATTTCCGGAATGGAATAGATCCCATAGGGCAGTAACCCGGTGTCGGTTCGGTCCGGCTGCCCGAAGGCGTGGCAAGCCGCATGGCGACCCTGCTGCATCGAGGTCGAGGCAAGGGCCGGGAAACCGATGATGTCGCCCGCGGCATAGATGTGAGGAATCACCGTCTGAAAATTTTCGTTTACCTGCAAGCGTCCGCGTAAGTCCGGGCTGATGCCCACTGCCTCAAGGTTCAAACCCTTGGTGGCGCCCACGCGCCCGATGGAATACATGACCCTGGAAGTGGAGACCGGCTTGCCGTTACGTAGACGGACGGTGACCTGATGACTGGTCTTCTCCTTCTCGATCGCGACGACTTCTTCGTCGTGATAGAGCGTGATCCCGATTCCCTTCATTTGATATTGGAGCGCCTCGATAATTTCCTGATCGACGAACTCAAGTAGGCGCGGGCGTTTATCGATGAGAACGACGGGAATTCCCATGGTTCCTAAAATGGAGGCATATTCGGTGCCGATCACCCCCCCGCCGACGATGACCATGGACGT
>JBQTHT010000026.1:0-14322 GCA_052389595.1 Nitrospiraceae bacterium | reverse complement strand
TCGAAGGTGCCGCCGCCGAGGTCATAGACCGCGATGAGACCTTGTGTCCGTTTCTGCAGACCGTACGCGAGAGATGCGGCGGTTGGTTCGTTGATGATCCGCACGACATCCAAGCCGGCGATCATACCCGCATCTTTGGTCGCCTGACGCTGGCTGTCGTTAAAATAGGCTGGGACCGTGATGACAGCCTTGCTGATACTCTCGCCCAACGAGGTCTCTGCCCGCAGCTTGAGTTCCTTGAGAATCATCGCTGAGATCTGCGGCGGTGAATAGGTCTTGTCCCCCATCCGAATGCGGATCACGCCACCTTGCTCGTTCAGCTTATAGGGAAAATAAGCCAGCTCGCCGCTGACGTCCGAGAGGCTCTTACCCATAAAACGTTTGACTGAGTAGATGGTTCGCTCAGGATGTCTGATTAAATGCTCTTTGGCAGGATCACCCACGATGAGGCCGTTGTCCGTCAAAGCTACGACGGAGGGGACCATCGCCCTTCCCTGGCGTCCGGTAATGACCCGTGGGACGCCCCCGTCCATACAGGCCACAAGAGAATTGGTCGTGCCTAAGTCGATGCCGACGATGCGTGCCATTACAGAATGAGTTATCCGATTGTGGTGGTGAGATCGCGGACGATATTCTGCACGTAGGTTCGGTTGGACAGAATTTCGCGAATTTCCTTGAGGATCGCTTCACGCTCGGATCTGGATTGATCGTTCGCCTCCGCGCGATCTTGTAATCGGTCCCAGACCGAAAACAGCTGAAATAGCCGGGCTTCCATTTGACCCTGCCGCTGATCGAGCATCTTGCGATCCATATGGAGCTGAGTTCGCAAGGATTCCAGTGCCGTGTTGGACTGGCTGGATGAGGCGGCCCGAAATTCTTCGAGGTTGTCCTGCAGGGCAAGAATTTCTTCAAACAGGTCGGCCGGCGGAGAGGTCCTGATATCCTTGGCTGAACCGGCTTCGAGCCGAAGAAGATATTCCGCTCGCTGGACCGGATCCTTCAAAGTGCGGTAAGCAGTATTCAGAAGCGCCGAATTGCTTAGGCTGATGGCTTGTTCGGTGTCGGTTTTGCCCTCATAGAAATCCGGATGGAACGCGCGGCTGAGTTCGTAAAACTTGGTTTCGAGTTGCGGCTGGTCGATATTCAGGCGCCGCGGCAACCCCAGGCACGTAAAATAATCCATGTCCTTTGAGACAGGTTGAACCTTTACGCATCGCTCGCAGAAATATTCTCCGGTCATCTCCGATTGGCAGTGCCAACACATGCTCCTAGCCATTTGGAGTTCGGTACGCGAGCTCGATAATTTCGGACTATGATCCATGGGGCATCCAGTTATGACAACGGGCGGCGACCGATATCCTCCTTCTACATGGTGACTTGGATTGGGCCCCGTAGGCGGTCGTCAGAGGAGAGCAGAAATCAGGCCGAGAATGATTCGCCGCACCCGCAGGTTTTCTGTGCATTGGGGTTCACGAACTTAAACGCGCCTCCCATCAGATCCTTTTGGAAGTCCAGTTGGGTACCCTGGAGATAAATGGCGCTCTTTGCATCCACAATCACTTTTACGCCTTCAATCTCATATACCGTGTCGTATTGGCCGATCTTGTCGTCAAAGTTAATCGTATAGCTGAGTCCGGAACACCCGCCTCCTTTCACTCCCAATCGAAGCCCCCCTTCGCTGAGGCCTTGAACGTTCATCAGCCGCCGCACTTCGGTAACGGCTGCTTCGCTTAAGGTGATCGCAGGAGACGTGGTCGTTGTGTTATCCATAGGTCACTCCTTATACGGCAGAAAGGGACTCCGTCACTTCGAGTTCGGGTCCCCTCCATCGGCCTTCTTCTTGTAATCGGCGAGCGCCGCCTTGATCGCATCCTCAGCCAGCACGGAGCAGTGGATTTTTACCGGCGGGAGATTTAACTCCTGCACAATGTCGGTATTCTTAATAGTCTGTGCTTCATCGACCGTTTTCCCCTTCAGCCACTCGGTTGCGAGGCTGGAGCTGGCAATCGCCGAGCCGCACCCAAAGGTCTTGAATTTTGCATCCACGATGGTGTCGTTTTGCACCTTGATTTGCAGCTTCATGACGTCGCCGCATTCCGGTGCTCCGACAATGCCGGTCCCCACCCCATCTTCATCTTTTTTGAAGCTGCCCATATTGCGCGGATTATTGAAATGATCGACGACTTTTTCGCTGTATGCCATAAAAACCTCCTGTATCTTGCTGTTCGTGAAGCGTATCTCGTCTTCTTCGCTTCACGCCTTATGTTCACTTCTTCAATGGGCGGCCCATTGAACCGATTTCAGGTCGATGCCTTCTTTAGCCATTTCATACAAGGGTGACATTTCCCGCAGCTTGGTCACAATTTCAACAATCCGCTTGATCGTATAATCAATTTCCAGATCGGTGTTGAACCGGCCGATTCCGAAACGAATTGAGGAATGAGCGAGATCGGAGCCGACGCCCAGCGCTCGTAGAACATAAGAAGGTTCCAGTGTAGCGGAGGTGCAAGCCGATCCGGACGAAAGCGCAATTTCCTTGACCCCCATTAACATGGATTCACCCTCGACATAGGCAAACGAGATATTCAAATTGTGCGGCAGGCGCTGGGTGGGATGACCATTGAGGTACACCTCTTCCAGGGAAGTCATGATGCCCGCTTGGAGCCGGTCCCTCAGGGCCGCCATCCGTACGGTTTCAGCCGCCATCTCCTGTTCGCATAACTCGCAGGCTTTTCCGAATCCTACGATGAGCGGGACGGGGAGTGTGCCGGACCGCATGCCACGCTCGTGGCCTCCGCCGTCCATTTGCGCCGCGAGACGGACTCGAGGCGCTTTCTTCCTGACATACAATGCCCCCACACCTTTAGGTCCATACATCTTGTGGGAGGAAAAGGACATCAAGTCGATCCCCATCTCTTGGACATTCACCGGAACCTTGCCGACGCCTTGTGTCGCGTCGCAGTGGAAGAGGATGCTTTTCTCTTTGGCGATCTTCCCGATCTCTTTGACGGGGTTGATCGTACCGATTTCATTGTTGGCGTACATAATTGAGATGAGGATGGTTTTGTCCGTGATATCGTTTCGCACGTCGCTTGGACTGACCATCCCATACTTATCGACCGGCAAATAAGTGACTTTCACCCCACGCTTGGTTTCCAACGCTTTCGCCGTGTCGAGCACCGCGCGGTGCTCGGTCGAAGAGGTGATGATGTGATCGCCCTTTTCATGGTACATCTCGACCGCGCCCTTGAGCGCCAGATTGTTGGATTCTGTAGCCCCGCTGGTGAACACCAATTCTTTCGGATCGGCATGGATCAGCCGGGCAATCTGTTTGCGCGCCTGCTCAACCGCTTCCTCAGCCTCCCATCCAAAGGCCTGATTCCGGCTGGCCGCATTGCCGAATTTCTCGACAAAATAGGGAAGCATCGTTTCCAATACCCGTGGGTCCATGGGGGTCGTGGAGTGATTGTCTAAGAAGATCGGAAACTTCATCGTTCGACTCCTTGTGCCGTCGTCATCGACTGGACGGTGATGAGCGGCGTTCCGCCCATCATATCTTGAAGGGTCATGCCGTTCAGCAGTTGGTAGAAGCTGTCTTGAATTTTGAATAATGGCGTCCTGATCGTGCAGTGCTCTCGTTGCAAGCACGATTCTCCCTCTTTTTCGTGATAGCAATCCGTAATCCCGAAGGGGCCTTCAATGCTCTCCAGCACTTGCGCAATGGTGATCTCTCTCGCTCCGCGCGCGAGAAGATAGCCGCCCTTGGGGCCGTTGTGACTTTCGATCAA
Organism: Nitrospiraceae bacterium; assembly: GCA_052389595.1. Lineage (GTDB taxonomy): Bacteria > Nitrospirota > Nitrospiria > Nitrospirales > Nitrospiraceae > JBQTHT01. The sequence goes on along the minus strand of JBQTHT010000026.1, from coordinate 10,534 downwards.
TCCGCTTTTGGCAAGTGTCTGAAGCACCTTGGCCAGAAGCTCAACAGGGATGTTGTACTCCTCCGCAATTTCTTTGGTGTTCACGATCCTGGCTTTCGTGACATCGCCAAACTGGACGGAGGCGATATGTTGCAGGGCCATGAGCCCGTAGTCTGCTTTTTTAGAGAACTTCAACATTGGGTATTGCCGATTCATTCTATCGGAGACTATAATGATCTCCGATCAATTAGGTCGGACTCAAAGATACCATGAGCAACTTAACACTGTCAACAGGGCGTTTAGGCTAGGTTTTAGAGCGGCCAAGCACCTCTGTCCGCTCGCAGCAAGACCGAAAGGATGTGTTCTTATGGGCGGAACCAATCCCTATATTGAAAAGACTGAATATGAACTTCCGAAGAAGCCGTATTCCGTCACCTATATTGATCCCGATGGGAGTGTGACAAAGGTCGAGGTACATCCTGATAAGATTCCTTACGGACCAACCGGACTTCCAGGTAGCATTCTCGATATTGCGCTGGGGAACGGTGTGGGATTGGAACATGTGTGCGGCGGAGTCTGCGCTTGCTCAACCTGTCATGTGGTCGTGAAGGCGGGGTTGGCATCCTGCAACGAGGGCACGGATGATGAGTTCGACCAGCTCGAAGAAGCGCCGGCTCTTACCCTCCAGTCCCGATTAGGTTGCCAATGCGTACCGAATGGGACGATGGATGTCGTGGTAGAAATCCCTGCCGTGAACAAAAATCTCGTGAAAGAAGGGCACTAAAGTTCAATCAACCGCGCGAAAACCTTCGCGTAATCGAGATAGGCAAGCAATGCACTGCTCTAAATACCAGTCTAAAGTCAGCAAGGACGCAATACTCTGTAGGAAAACTCATGAGGGCTTTTCGTGAGCAGCGGCGTAAGAGTGCGCTTTGCCCCAAGTCCCACCGGATCTCTCCACATCGGCGGTGTCCGTACGGCGCTCTTCAACTGGCTGTTCGCACGACGCCATGCGGGCACGTTTATCCTTCGCATTGAAGATACCGACCAAGGCCGCTCGACAGAGGAATCCATCCAGGTAATTTTGGAAGGGATACGATGGATCGGTTTAGATTGGGACGAAGGGCCATGTCGTCAGACGGAACGAATAGAGATCTACCGACACCATGCTCTCATGCTGTTTAATGCCGGACATGCCTACTGGTGTACGTGCCGTCCGGATGATCTTGAGGCTCGCCGCCAGGAAGCGCAGGCTAAAGGACTGCAGCCGAAATACGACGGCCGGTGCAGGACATTGGGACTTTCCAACCAGACCGGGGAAGCCGCTCTTCGATTCAAAGCTCCCCAGGAAGGCCAGACGGCGGTCGATGACTTGATCAAGGGCCGGGTCCTATTCGACAACAGCGTGCTCGATGATCTGATCATTCTTCGCTCCAATGGCTATCCCACGTATAATTTTTCTGTCGTGGTCGATGATGCATTGATGAACATTACCCATGTGGTGCGGGGAGACGACCATCTGACGAACACGCCCCGACAGATCCCGATTTTTCGGGCACTCGGATTTCCGGTTCCGCAGTTCGGCCATCTGCCGATGATACTCGGATCGGACAAGACGCGGCTTTCCAAACGGCATGGGGCGACCTCGATCATGGCCTACAAAGACATGGGATATCTCCCCGAAGCGATGCTCAACTATCTTGTTCGGCTCGGTTGGTCGCACGGCGATCAAGAGATTTTTTCGGTGAAAGAACTCGTGGAGAAATTCTCCTTTGATCACGTGCAAAAGTCGTCCGGCGTCTTTAACCCTGAGAAATTACTCTGGATGAATGCGCAGTACATTCAGAACAGTCCGTCCGGCGCTGTCGCGAGGGCGCTCATTCCCTTTCTGGAACGAGCCGGGTTGAAGGATGAGGTCAAAGCTGTATCGGCTGAATGGTTGGAAAAATTGGTTGTGACGGTCAGAGAGCGAACCAAATCGTTGGTGGAAATGGCGACATGGGCTCGGCCATACTTCGGTCAGGAAGTGTCCGTAGAAGCGGACGCAGCCGACAAATTCCTGACGCCGTCGATCGTACCCGCCCTTACGCAGTTGACCGCGCGGTTTGAGGCCTTACCGCATTTTTCAAGAGAAACGTGGGAGTCAGCCTTCAAGCAAGTGATCACGGAGACTGGATTAAAGATGGGGCAACTCGCTCAGCCGGTGCGAGTCGCGTTGACTGGTCGCACGGCAAGCCCCGGTCTGTTTGAAGTGATTGAACTATTGGGGCGGGACAGAACGCTCTTGCGGTTGCGGAAGGGGATCGAGCGGGCATCGGCATCTTGATTATGATAAACGACCTTCTGAGACAGCTACTCTATGCGCGCGTTGCGCGGCGCATTTTGTGCGAAGTGCATCTAGATCTCGATACCACGTACAAAGACCTCCGACCCTTGACTCACTCGAAGGCCTTATATTAGTGTGAGCGCCTGGTTGGGGGATCGTCTAGCGGTAGGACGCCAGTCTCTGGATCTGGCTACCTAGGTTCGATTCCTAGTCCCCCAGCCAATTTATCCGTCCACTCCAGACCGACCATCTCCGCGTCTCTTGTCACAGGTCGTGTGGGGCTCTAAGCACAGAGGAACGAGGCTGCGGTTTCCTGCTGGGGGATCGTCTAGTGGTAGGACGTCAGACTTTGGATCTGACTACCCAGGTTCGAATCCTGGTCCCCCAGCCATTTTCTTGAAGAGACTTCCCGAACTTGCGAGCCTATTCTGAGAGGGCGGGCCCATTTTTTGGAAGAGCTGACCTGAAGTGTGGGCTTCCTCGACTCGGCGGTTGCCTTGCGGCTGGCTATTCTACAGATCGGGCTCGTCCTCCTTCGACACGTCGTTGGAAGCAGGCAGGGCAGAGGTGATATCCGCCCTGCTTGGAGGTATGGAACACGCTCATCTCGGTCGTCTCGCAATTGAAACATCTGACGACCTCAAGAAGGGGGCGTGGAAGAGGGCTCCGAGAAACCCTTAGTTGTTCCAAAGCGGCGCCGGTTTCCAAGGCTGAGGCATGAATATTCGATAACAAGTCGCGAATATGATCCGGGGCCATCACTATCGCTTCTTCCAAGACGGCCAGGCGTTCGTGGAGTTGGTCTCTCCCACCTCGATAGTTTTCCCATCCCTCAACAAGCACCATAGGTTAGCCTCCTCCGGAATTGTACCATTGTTGATCAACGGATTGTGCTCATTGTCGTCAATAGGTAAGGTTCAAGACAATTCCGCCAAAGGTTGGCACGGCCTACTTTTGCGGGATTGTACCCGAACAGCGGGAATGGGATAGTCAAGGCACCCAGAATCAGGCCAGAGCTTACGCCAGAACGGAGGCGCCGAATGAAGATGAAACTCCATTTTAACCGGTATAGCCGGCGTGTTCCGGTGCAGTGTCCCGCGATGTTTAAGGGCGATAGAATAGTCGGAGAGGGGCATATGCTGGATCTTTCGTCGCCAGGTTGTTTGCTCGAAAGCCTGGAACCGGTGAAATTGGGGGAATACATGCGGCTTCGCCTGCTCCTGCCCGATTCGCGCGTTTCTCTTCAAGTTGAGCTTGCCGCGGTGCGTTGGGTGCAGGGACTTCGGTTCGGAATGGAGTTTATCCGGATGGATCAGGAAGACCAAATCCGTTTAGATCAATTCTTGAATTGTCGACCAACAGGGTCTGCTCGAGGACAAATTTGGAGCGCGGGAGTGGTCATCCTTGGCGCGGCAGGAGCTTAGCGATCCGGTCCATTTGAAGGGAGAGTAGGCTTATGCCGACACAATTCGGGTTGCGGACCTATCGACGATTTGCCGTGCGATGTTTCCTGCATTATGTCGGTGAGCGTTTTCATGCCAAAGGAACGGTGTGGAACTTGTCGCAAAACGGATGGCGTGTCGATGGAGATCAGCCGGTCCAGTCTGGATCAACATTAGCGTTGTGTGTCTATTTGCCGGGTCAAGAGAAACCAGTGAAGGTCGATCAAACCAGAGTCAGCTGGTCAAGAGGACAGGAATTTGGGCTGGAAGTCATCGGCATTCAAGCTGAGGAAGCACTTCGTTTGCAGGAGTTTGTCGCTTCGCTCGTTCAACAAACCCTTTCGGCGAACAATGCGGCCTAAGAAACCACGCACTACCGTCCTTGCTGGGCCTTTTCAGCTTTGGCCCAGGTGTCCCGCAGCGCTACTGTGCGGTTGAAGACCAACTTGCCGGGCGCCGAATCCGGATCTACGCAGAAGTACCCTTGCCGTTCGAACTGATACCGATCTCCTGGCTGAGCCCGCGCCAAACTCGGCTCTACAAGACATGATGTCAGCCGTTCCAACGAGTTCGGATTCAGATTCACTGCGTAGTCCTGACCGTCTGGAGTGTCGGCGGGATCGGCTTGGAGAAAAAGAGCATCGTACAACCGTACTTCCGCGCCGATGGCTTGCGTCGCTGAGACCCAATGAATCGTCGCCTTCACTTTGCGGCCGGCCTGAGGCAAACCGCTTTTAGTCTCCGGATCGTACGTACAGTGCAGCTCAATGACCTCGCCGGTGCGTTCATCGGTGATCACCCTCTGGCATTTGATGATGTACGCGTACCGGAGGCGTACTTCTTTCCCCGGAGATAGACGAAAGAATTGTTTCGGCGGATCCTCTCGGAAGTCCTCTCGGTCGATGTAGAGCACTCGAGAGAAGGGCACGGTCCGGGTTCCCATGGACTCATCTTCGGGATTATTCACGGCGGCCATTTCTTCCACCTGTCCTTCCGGATAATTGTCGATGACGACGCGAAGAGGACGCAGTACCGCCATGACTCGTGGAGCGCGGCGATTGAGATCTTCACGGACAAAGTGCTCCAGCAACGCCACTTCCACGACTGCATCTCGCTTCGCGACTCCGATGTGCTCACAGAAAGCGCGAATCGCTTCAGGGGTATAGCCTCGCCGACGCAGTCCTTTTAGGGTGGGGAGCCGCGGATCATCCCATCCATCGACTCGTTTGCGCTCAACCAAGTCGAGCAGCTTGCGCTTGCTCATGAGGGTGTAGGTCAGATTGAGCCGTGCGAACTCGATTTGCTGCGGGCGAGAGGGAGCATTCGTTTCTTGAACGACCCAATTATAGAGCGGCCGGTGATCTTCAAATTCCAACGTACAAATCGAATGGGTGACGCCTTCGATGGCATCGGAAAGGGGATGAGCATAGTCGTAGGTCGGGTACAGGCACCACTGAGTCCCCGTCCGATAGTGCACCGCTCGCCGAATACGGTAGAGGATCGGGTCACGGAGATTGATGTTGGGGGAAGCCATGTCGATCTTTGCTCGCAGCACATGCGCGCCATCCGGGAACTCTCCGGCTCGCATGCGTCGAAAGAGATCGAGATTATCTTCCGCGGATCTGTTGCGATAGGGGCTGGTTTTGCCGGGTTCGGTCAGCGTCCCCCGATATTCGCGGATTAGATCGGCGCTCAGGCTGTCGACATAGGCCTTCCCTGTTCCAATGAGATGTACGGCAAACTCGTACAGTCGTTCAAAGTAATCGGACGCGTAGAATTTCCGGTCGCCCCAATCAAAGCCAAGCCAGTGGACGTCGTCCTGAATAGATTGAACGTATTCCATGTGTTCAGTCGAAGGATTCGTGTCGTCGAACCGCAAATGACAGGCGCCTCCCGGATGTTCCTGAGCCAGTCCGAAATTCAGATAAATAGATTTCGCATGGCCGATATGCAAATAGCCGTTCGGTTCGGGTGGAAACCGCGTCACCACGCGTCCCTGGTGTTTGCCGGCGCGGACATCGTTGGCGACGATATCTCGGACGAAGTTTCCCGAAACTGAAGACTCGACTGTTGCCATGCGCCCTCCACGGCCTCACTGTCGGCAGTTTTATCATAGAAGGCGGTAGGAGAGAAACGGGGCGGTTCAGGTGACGGGTAGCAGCAAAGAGGATCGCGGATTACCTGACCTCACGGCAACCGTCTTAAATTTGCTCGATTGATCCAGGGAGGAACGTGGCGATGTTGGAACGGGACGCGATTACGCGGATTGAGGAGTCGGCATCTGAATGACATTGAAGTCCTTCTGCGCGAGAAGGTGTCCCTCCATAAGAAGGCGGAATTCGTAGCGGCCGGGGGCGGGAAAGACAAGAGCGGGAATGTTGATGCCGAAGTCGGAAATTTGCAGGCGATCGTCGATCACAATATCGGGCAGTGTCGCCCGGCAGATAAGGTGTTCGGTATTCAGGTGGATAAGATCAATATCAAAATGATAGGCGCCTGTTGCGTCGGTGAGGCAAAAGTACAGTCCCATTTGATTGTGCTGAAGGGGGAAGGTGAGCGCTTGCAAGTGGGTAAAAATGCCGATCAGGCTTTTTTTCTTGGTCAGGCTGTCTTCGATGACGCTGTCGCAAACCAGAAACGCCTGGATGCTGGGTTTCACAATATCGACCATGAGTGGTATTCTACGTAACAGAGTCGCGATGTCAAATGTTCTGTCTTTAGACGGTCCTGGGGCGAGGTTGCATGATCAGATTCTGCCTGCGCTGGATCGGATGGGTTACACGCCTCGATGACTGACCGTAAATCCCCTCGGTTGCAGACACAAATCAGGATTTTCTTTACCGATGGCCATATAGAGGGTGAGGGTACGGTATTGGATTTATCGAAGGATGGTTGTCGTGTTGAAAGTGAAACGTACCTCCACACCGGAGTTGAAGTCGAAGCGTGGATCTATCCGCCCGATCACGACTGGCCTCTTAAAGTCGAATCGGCTGTCGTTCGATGGTCAAAGGATAACGTTTGCGGCATCGAATTTATCAAAATGCAGCCGGCTCAGCGAGAACGGCTCAGGTTGGTCATGAACGAGAAAAATCTCAGATCCACTTGCTGACCGGTCCATCCGTGTGATCACTAGCCACGTCGGCTCCGGCGGTCTATCCAATGACGGCTGCTCCACCTCGGTGCTCAAATACGTCCCCGAAGAGAGTGATCGCCGTGCCGATTCGACACACATGAGAGGTGATCTCCACCAGCGTGCCCTTGTGAGTATAAAACTTCCCTTGTAGGACTTGGATTTTCCCCTCTTGCATGACGGATGCTTCCAGCGCGACTTCACCGGTTTCACTGTCGGTCAGTTTCAGCCACGCTGGTCGGGTGAACAGTGATGGATGTGGAGGTCCTGCATCGAGAGCAAAACGTTGAGCTTGATTGAAGGCCCAGGTGTTTCGGCGTAAATGGGCAACCTGCGCACCCGCTCCATCATAAAAATCCATCGTCAAAAGCAACTCATTGTCTTCCGGATGAACCTGCAGGACAATTTGCTCTCGTCCCTGAATCTTCAGCACGCCATTCGTATTGCGAAAAATATTTGATCCGATAGTAAGTTCCAGGAGAGACTTTTGTTGTTTCGGCTCTATCGCCGGCGAAGAGTTCATAAATCGGGCATCTTGTAGTTTGTGCTCCGCCACGGTCTTATCCTTTCATCCCTCGGTGTTCACGAGGATCCAAGCGCCAGCAAGGCTATAGGATGTTCGTTGCCCTCTGTCAAGCCCATTTCTGGGCTATCCAGTTTAGCGCGTGGCATTCTGTGCCGGCTGGGTCGTCCCTTCATTTTTGGACCAATCGGTGGCGGTGACACAGATGCGCAGCCAAGTCTGCTGGTTGGGCTGAACGGGAACGGAGAGGTTTTGGATGGTCACTTGTCCACCACCCGCCACGTCAGAAGCCCACACTTGAATCATATGGACAGGTCCTGCGGGAGGGCCGAAATAAATCGTCGTGTAGGCCAGGTCCTGAAGCGTGGTGCCATCGCTATTCGTCGTCGGTTCTTGATAAGAGACTGTGACCGTCGGCTTCGCAGCACTGACGTGTAACTCAGTACTCGTGTGACAAGACTCAGGAAAGCTCTTGGCTTGACCAACTTCGTATTCGCCGGCCTCTCCCACGATGATACGAGGGGAGCCATATGGCACGCATGCCCAGACTGACAGCATCAAGCCGATAAGAAGGAGTAGGAGAGAATCGGTGACTTCGCGGCGTTCGAGGCCATGATCAGCAACTTCAGGCGATCGCATAAAGCCTCATCAATAGATGATAATTCCACGGTACATCAAGCTCAAGGTGTCTGCAACACATGGATGTGGTCGGGTCGGTCATCTTCCTCTTGCAGGCGAAAGTCTTGTGATGCGTTCGATCCAACACGACCACGAGGTCGTTGCAATGCTATTCTGCGCTATGATACGGTTCTCCTCCAACCTGACATCCTCTTAATAAAATTCTGGCGAGGTCCCATCGTCTAGCCTGGCCTAGGACGGAGCCCTCTCAAGGCTCAAACACGGGTTCGAATCCCGTTGGGACCACCAAGTTGAAATTGTTAGAGTTTTTGGCTCTGTGTCTGAGGAACAGTGCGATGTTCCTCAGACATATTTTTGAGACGCGACTGATTTATGAGCATCTGTCTCGCCGGTTCTTCGTAAAACGAGACTGCTTGCTTCAACTGCGCCGGACGAATCATCGTGTAAATCTGTGTCATATCTATCCGCGCATGGCCGAGCAACGAACGCATTTGGACTAAGTCATGTCGTTGCTCCAGCACTTCCATCGGGACTCCATGTCGAAGATCATACGGCTTGAGCATGGGGTAGCCGATGTACCGGCCGTCCTTGCACAGACGCCAGATGTTTTTGTCCGTCATCGGTGACCGGCTTTTCCCCACTCACCGTCGCCCCCATGTGGACCAGAACAGCGGTGTTTCAGGGTGAATGAACTTCCCCACATGCGAGAATCTGATCCACGTAGGCATGGGGGAACCGCATCACCGTTTCCGGCAACGGAATATCTCGTGCGCTGCCACCCTTCACCGGACGCGCCGTAATCCCCACGTCCCGTCAAGATGACGCGCCTGCAAGCTGGCCACTGTATTGCCGCCGCATTCCCATATATTGCAGGATGAGAAAGATCGCGATGTCGCGGGGTCGTTGCCGTCGCTTGGCTGCTTCGATCATCCGTGAGCGCCGGCGTCGGCACTTGTTTGGGCCTGAGACTGTGAGCCTAGGGCAGATGCAAAGAAAAAAGAATTAGGCAGTTTAGGCCTGCTTAGGCCTGTTTAGGACAGTTGTGACCAACTATCCTCAGGCGACATGAAGGGGGGACTACCTCGGAGGTCCTTGATGGACATATGCTGATGCATATGCAATACTTTCTGCGTGTTCAAAGTCCTGTTCGCGGCTGATGTTGAGGAGGACCTCAAGGAGATACCTCCTTTTCACCGTAACAGGATTCTCGATGAGATCGAACGCCAGCTCGCGCATCAGCCGCTAAGTCCCACGAAGAACAGGAAGCTCCTGGTTGATTTGTTGCCTCCTTGGAAAGCGGAATCGAAGGTGTGGGAACTCCGAGTGGGGCCGTACCGGATCTTCTACGATGTGGATCAGGGGAAGCGTCTCGTATACATCCGAGCTGTTCGCCGGAAACCGCACGGGAAGACGACGGAGGAGATTCTATGAAGACCGTATCAGTTCGAGACCTACAGAAGACTGTCCGTGAATGCGTGGAGGCCGCCCAGAAGGACCGCATCGTGATCACACGCCACGGCAGGCCGGCTGCTGTGTTGGTCGGCGTTGAGGGGACGGATTGGGAAACGGTCATCCTGGAAACCAATGCCGACTTCTGGCGCCTCATCGAAAAGCGACGCAAACAGTCGACCGTCTCACTGGCTGAGATGCGAAAGAGGGTAGGGACACGCTCGACTAGTGCCCGGCAGCGAGCGCGACGGTAAACGGGGGCTGGGTGTGCATCCTGCGATCCGACCGGGTTTCACGCAAGCAGGGGGCTGTGGCGGCGACGGTGACCATCTCCTCTAAATTCCAGATCGTGCTTCCCAAGATGAGAGAAGCTCCTTCTACACCCTGGCCAGCGTCTTCAGGTATTGGAGAAGGGCGGGATCATCGTCTTGATGCCCGAGGTTCCGCTCAAGGCACTGAAGGGCGTGTTGAAGAGCACCAACAGGGTGGGCATCCGTGAGAAGAAGGATCGTCTGTGATGATCCGCTCAAGCGGCTGGGGCATTGGCGATGGCTGATACGATCGAATAGGCCAAAGCGAAAGATCAGCAGACTAAGACGGTCACAGGCGACACGGACCTAAAGGACCTGTCAGGAGTGGTCTATGTCAAGTAGGCGTCTAAGGCAGTTCTCTCTTTCAGAGTCGATACAGATTCCCGAGCCGTCCCGCCCCCCCCTGACGCGCGAAAAGTCAGAGGGGCTTATGGGGTTCCGTATAAGACCCCACGGGCAGGAGAATTAAAGACGAATTCCCGAGAAGTATCTTGGACTTATGCTCTGTCCAGCGAAACACGACGATTGGGAGCTTATATATACGGAACCAGATAATACATAGCTAGACCCAAATGGACAGAATCGACGCGAAGCTAGCCCAAGCCGTTGTCCTGCTCAATCGGCAGTATCTCCTCACGGATCACCTCATCGAGACCAGGGGTCGCGTACTCCGAGAGTTCGAGCATGCGATCGAGGAGAAACGGCAAGCTCTTGATCACGTCCTGGATGTCTACA
>JBQTHT010000025.1:0-4513 GCA_052389595.1 Nitrospiraceae bacterium | reverse complement strand
AGAGCGGGTTGTTTTCGAATTAGGACTTCGTTATCATAGCGGCATGAAAAGCAATGCGCTCAAAACTAGAAAGGCAACTGCCCCTCGGAAGCAGAAGAAATCTTCCAACCTTTCCACGGCTGAGATGAAGACCAAGATCAAACCATCTTTCGGTCAGCAAGTGGAAGCCTTCATCGAGCGCTACCGTCCTGCCCTAGAAGCCCTCGCTAAGCGGTGATCTATCTCAGTACGGAACAGGTTCTGTTTCTCCACGACCGGCTGATTGCGGAGAGCGGTGGAGAACATGGTGTGCGTGATCTGGGTGGGCTGGAGTCTGCACTCGCACGCCCGCAGGCTGCATTCGGCGACACCGAGTTCTATCCCGATGTGATGACCAAAGCCGCCATGCTCATGGACGGCCTTACTCGGAACTATCCCTTCATCGACGGAAACAAACGGATCAGTATGGCCACCGCCGTGCTGTTTTTACAGGTGAACGGCTATCGCCTGACTGCGATGAACCCAGAACTGGAAGAGTTCACGATCCATGTCACAACGACGAAACCGGATACCACTGCAATTGCTGAGTGGTTTCGATCCAACACTATTCGGACAAAGACTCGTTGAACTGAAGTTCGACTCCGCCCTCCGCCGCCACGAGAAAGAACTCCACCAAGCTCGGCAAACCTATGGGCCGGTGCGGCTGAGTAAGGCGTGACAGTTGCATGGCTAGAATCTAGAATTGTTTTTTGATGAAGGCAATTTTTTCAGATGGGGAGGAAAGGAGGTGCGACCAAATTGCCTCGGAGTTTAGGATGTTCAAAAAGTTCGTCCAGCGAGGCCACAGGAGTGCGGCGACTGAGGCGTACCTTTACGGTACGTCGCAAGGAGACATACGACCGAGAACGAAGCTGGCGACCTTTTTCAACATCCTGTTAAGGTTCGACTGTCACATCCACATACGCCGGCAAACTATCCGCTCCCTTTTTGTCGGTCACTCGCAGCTTGAATCGGAAGAGTCGCTTCTCGGACACCTGCGGGGCTGCGAACGAGGCCCTCGGCATGTTCAAATCGAGTAGCGGGACTTTCGCCCCGCGTACCTGACTCCAGGTGTAGAAGAGGGCCTCTCCTTCCGGATCGCGACTCATGAGCCCGTTCAGCTCGACCTTTGCCCCGCCCTTGACGGTCCTACTAGGCCCGGCAATGGCTAGCGGCAATTCGTTGGGCTCATCGTTGACTTCTACCGTCACATCCAGCGAGGCTTCCTTCCCCCGATTGCTCACCGTCATGACGGCGCGACCATTGCCGACGATTTGCAGCAAGCCATCCGATAAAACCTTGATGACTCTCTCATTGGATGATTGATATGCCGTCCCTGTCGAAGGATGCCGAATGGACCGTGTGACACCGTCGGCAAATTCTCCGACGACCGGTAACTCGAACGTCTTACCCATTGAATCGATCTGACCGTAGGTGGCTGCCTGTCCGGCCCGTCCCAGATGCAGCGGCTTGTCCGTTTCGAAATCGATGCCGGTCAGCTCTGCCTTTGGTTCAACGTGCACGACCACTTCATCGAACTCGGATCGAGTGCCGAGCCTTCCTCGCGAGACCTCCGCCACGGCGAGCAATCGCATGGCGCCGATGGCTTCCTTCGGAACTTTCAACGGGCCACCAAACGGCGGGGTCTTATCCGCATTGGAAACCAGCGAAGGTATGGCGACGATGGAGCTGCCCGATACGCTGTCTTTCCCCAAATACTTGTCCACAGCAATCTTGTTCCTTGATGGAACGGTGCCGGCGGTCTCAAAATCTTCCTGTTGCACAAGAGTTTCATCTGGTTCGTTGTACCAATAGTAGAGCACCTTCACGATCCCAGGGTTCGAGCCGACATCGACGGTCGCGGTCACACTCTCCCCGGACTTCAAAGGGGTCTTTTCGGCCGGTTCCACAATCTTGAACGCCCATGCCGGCGCGCTCAGGAGGCACATGTCAAATGTAAAATTTAAAATGAGAAAGTGACGGAGCAGAGGCTTCATTTTGCCCTGTGCATGTTTCATTGGGGAATTCATTGTCACCTCTCAAGATGGTACGGCACGTCGGTTAGGATGACACGCTCCTTAAAGAGCAGGGCGGCCTTCAGCATCAAGGCCCGCTGGTTGTGCAACACATTTTGCCACCATCGAGCCGGCAGGATCTCGGGAATAATGACCGTGACCCATCCGTTCGGGTCTTTTTCGAGCATCTCTTCGATATAGTCCAGCAGTGAGCGAAGGACCGAGCGGTAGGGAGAGGGAAGGACCACGAGGTGAACTCCGCAGCCCCACTGCGCCCACTGAATCTCGATCTTGGCCGTTTCCTCCTTATCCACATCCACCAGGATGGCTCGAATATCACCGGACCTGCTGCGGGCGTAATCGACTGCGCGAATGACGGCGCGGTTGACTCCGCCAATCGGAATGACGACGGTGTTGCGGCGGGGAAGGGGAGGACGATGGCCTCGTTCCAGCGTGACCTGCTCCGCCACCGCTTGGTAATGCGCATGAATGGAGCGAAACCAGGCGATGAGGAGCGGGAGCAAGACGACGACGATCCAGGCCCCATGAAGAAACTTCGTGCCGGCGATGATGAGGGTCGCGACCGCCGTCGTCACGGCGCCGATCCCATTGACGGCCAGTTTTTTTCGCCAATGGGGTCCGCGCTTCACAATCCACCGCCGGACCATCCCGGCTTGCGAGAGGGTGAAGGAGAGAAACACGCCGACGGCATAGAGCGGGATCAGCGCATGGGTATCGCTTTGAAAGAAGACGATCAGCAGACAAGAGAAGACGCCCAGAATGATGATGCCGTTTGAAAACACCAACCGATCGCCCATGATCGCCATTTGGTGCGGCATGTAGCTGTCTCGGGCGAGCAGCGAGGCGAGCCGGGGAAACCCCGCGAAACTGGCGTTGGCGGCCAGGATGAGGATCAGCATGGTGGAGACCTGGACCAGATAGTACAGCGGACCGCCGCCGAAAGTGGCACGAGCAATCTGCGACACCACGGTTTCGTCTTCCTTTGCTAACACACCGAGGGAATAGGCCAGTGAACTGATGCCGATGAAGAGCGTGCCGAGAATGACCGCCATCCCAATCATGGTCAGAGCGGCGTTTTTGGGTTCTGGTTTTTTGAAGGCTGACACCCCATTCGAAATCACTTCGACGCCCGTCAGCGCCGTACAACCGGATGCAAAGGCGCGCAGCAGAAGGAAGAGTGTCAAGCTTTCCATAGCCGTTCCGGCCTGGCTGCTTCCGTGTTGGATCGCCTGAGCCTGGCCCAACAAAACTTGCACCGATCCGACACCCAACATGAGCAAGATGGAGCCGATGAAGAGGTACGTCGGAATAGCAAACACCTTGCCGGACTCCCGAACTCCTCGAAGGTTGACCACGACCACCACGAAGATCGCTCCCAAACACAGAGCCTGTCGGTGGGGGAACAAGGAGGGCACTGCCGAGGTGACCGCCGCCATACCTGCCGCGACGCTGACTGCGACGGTCAGCACATAGTCGATCATCAATGCGGCTGCCGCCACCAAGCCAGGCCATTCGCCCAAGTTCGATTTAGCGACGATATAGGCGCCACCGCCCTCGGGATATTCATAGATGATTTGCCGATAGGACATCGTGAGGATCGCCAAGAGCAGGACGATACTGAGACTGATAGGAATCGACCACCCGACAGCAGCGGTTCCCGCCAGGATGAGAACCAGCAGAATTTCTTCAGTGGCATAGGCGACTGAGGAGAGAGCATCGGAGGAAAAGACGGCGAGGGCAAGGCGCTTTGATAATCGTTCGTGAGCGGCCTGGGCTGTCTTGAGGGGCAGCCCGACCAACAGTCGCTTCAAGAGCATGCGTGATTATCTCATAAAATGGCGACAGGAGTGAGCGGGAAAAGGCGAGTTCTCAGCCCTCTTCCACATCAAGCGGAGAGCGGGCTCCCAGCCTTGACACGCTTACTGTATGGAAATAGGATAGCTGGCGCTTTCACCGGCGACACCGTTATACTGATACACGCTGAATAGGTCAAAGGCGGTATTCTCAAGCCCATTGAAAGGTTAGGGCATTTGATACGCAGAGGCCTCGCATGGTGGAATCGGCTTCGTGTCCAGCATAAAGTTGGGACGGTTCTGTTCCTGCTTTTTCTTCCTCTCCTGTGCGCTCTGGCCGTGCATGTCAGCCTGATCGACAAACTTCTGACGATCGAACTTCAACGACATCAAACGATCCTTGCCCGCGAACAGACGCATATCTTGCGACGGCTCTCGGTAGATATCGAAGATGCGTTTCGCGGCTATTTACTTACCGAACAGCCGGCGTTCTTGAAGCCGCTTGAGGAAGCCCAAGCGAAAGTGAAGCCGGCTATCGAGAGGCTGACAAACCTAGCCGGCTCGGTTCCTGGTTTCCAGAACGACATAGAAAATGCCGAGCGCCAACTGACCGCGTTTCTCTCATCAAAAAAGCGGGTCCTGCTCGAACAGTTTCAAGCCGGCAAG
>JBQTHT010000024.1:0-20798 GCA_052389595.1 Nitrospiraceae bacterium | reverse complement strand
ATCTGAGTGGAGAACAGGACCAGGAGTACCGGAAAAACATTTCCTCATTGCCGCACCTCCGGTTGAATGGTTGAATATTGTTATCGAGCGCGGAGATGATATTTGAAACGTTAAGGAAGATCGATAGTGACTCGAAGGCTATCTATCTCTCGATAAGAATGTAACCCTTTTCTCATTCAAAGTTGCTCCGTCAAGCGGAGCGAAGGGGGGGTTGCGTTAGCAACTGGACAGGTCTACCATGAAAAAAAGTGTCTAGTTTGGGAAAAAGTGGCATCACTTAGTCGATAAGGATTAGAACTACCTACCATGGCTCGTCTCCTCCTTATCGATGATAATGTGACTTTTATAGAGTCATTGGCGGCAGCCCTCCGCGCCAAAGATGTCGAGAATGAGATCACCACCGCGCTATCCGCGGAAGATGCCCTACGCTTATTGCATGCGCGGGACTTCGATGTGGTCATCAGTGACGTACGGATGTATGGCTTAAATGGCCTTGGGTTCGTGGCCGAGTGCGCATCGGTCCGACCAGATACTCCGGTGATTTTGATCACGGGACACGGTGACACAGACCTGGAGCAGAAAGCCATCAGGTTGGGCGCCTATGCGTTCATTCACAAGCCCGTGGATGCGGAGGCGGTCCATATTACAATCATGCGGGCCCTCCTACGGCGCCACCTTCTCAAACGCGGAGGTCAGGTCCAACTTAATCCAGCGGAGTTGAACGCCAGAAAAGTTGCCATGTATCGGCAACATCTTATCCAGCGAATCCACGAGCTCGATAATCGATTGCAGGACCAACTCAACAAGAAAGAGAAGCCCAAAACAGACACCTAACGCCTCCACTGCTCTGACTGTAACAATCTTGGCTTACGCCTCACCCTGTTCAGCAGGATTCGGCCTGCAGCTATAACAATTCAAACTACCCGCGGGCATTGACTGCTCTTCAGTCAGGAAGCTGCATATCCTGTCCGCAATCTCATCGCGAACGCGCCGGAACGTATCCAACCGAGCGGGGTCGGCCACCGCCGCTGGATCTTCAAACGACCAGTGCAGCATACGCACCGATCCGTTAAAGAGAGGGCAGCTCTCTTTCGCTCGATCGCAAACAGTAATGACGTAGTCGAACTGTTGCCCAGAAAATTCAGTGATGCTCTTCGAACGTTTATGCGATATATCCACGCCGATTTCTTGCAGAACCAGCAGGGTGAGGGGATGAACTCCCACTGGATGCGTCCCGGCGCTGAAGGCTTCAAAACGATGAGTGGCAATCAACTGCAATAACGTTTCCGCCATCTGGCTTCGCGCCGAATTGCCGGTACATAGAAACAAGACCTTCATCTTGCTCAGCTTCTCCCAGGAAACCAATGTCGCGTTCGATTGCATACATGGCATACCGATAACATGACGGGCACCTCGACAAGCACTCCGACGACGGTCGCTAGGGCGGCGCCGGATTCGGGACCAAAAAGCACAATAGCGGTCGCAACGGCTAGCTCGAAAAAATTACTGGCACCGATGAGGGCTCCGGGAGCCGCAACGACATAGGGTACTTTGAGCCACCGCATCATTCCATAGGCCAGAGATGCGTTCATGTAGACCTGTAAGAGAATTGGAACAGCAATGAGAGCGACATGCCATGACTTTGAAGTGATATTGTCAGCCTGAAAGGCAAAGATCAGGACCAGCGTGACCAGAAGTGCCGCAATAGTCACGGGAGCAAATCGGGGCAGGAATGCTTCCTCATACCACGGCTTGCCGTGTCGGTTGATGAACCAGATTCGCAACATGGTGCCGATAGACAAGGGGATTACGATAAACGCGACGACGGAGGACAGCAATACTTCAAAGGGAACGGCCAGGGATGAGGCGCCCTTCACCAGCAACCCGACGATCGGCGCGAACAGCACCAACATGATCAGGTCATTCACCGCCACTTGCACCAGAGTGTAGGCAGGGTCTCCATCAGTCAGATAACTCCATACAAAGACCATAGCCGTGCAAGGGGCGGCTGCTAAAATGATGGATCCCGCAATGTACTGGTCGGCCTCTGATGGAGTAATCCACGCAGAAAACACGGAGCGGAAGAAGAGCCAAGCCAAGAGAACCATGGAGAACGGCTTAATCATCCAATTGACCAGGAGCGTCACAAATAGTCCCTGGGGACGGCGGCCTACGTCTCGTATGGTCGTAAAATCTACTTTCATCATCATAGGAATGATCATCAGCCAGATCAGCGCTGCCATTGGAAGATTCACATGACTGCCTTGCCCAAACTCCCAGTTCTGTAAGATGTGTCTTACTCCAGGAGCCCGCTGCCCTATCAGGATCCCGGTGACCATACAGAGTCCAACCCACACCGTCAGATACCGTTCAAACAGGTTCAGCCGTTTCTCCGTCGATTTCACTGGTGTGGCTAAAGTAAGTTCCATTGTCTGTCCTTCTCCGATAGAGATGTGTCGTTAGGGACAACAGGTGCTGTCACAACACTGTGTTTGATCCAGAGCCGGTTTATGGGCGCGTACGAACGCACTGATAAACTTTCCATCCACTAAAGGCGCAAGAGTCTTGACGTCGAGTCCGCCGCCGATGAGAAATTCCTTGGCGTCATCCGCACTGTACACGCGGGTGGCTTCAATGGAGATGTGTTCAAAGCCGGCTCCTTGAAGCTTTGAGCGATATTCCGACTCTTCCAGGGCCCCAGCGACGCAGCCAGCCCATAATTCCAGATTGTGGCGAATATCGGCCGGCACGTCGCCTCGTACGACCACATCAGACACGGCAAATCGGCCACCTGGTTTCAGTACGCGAAAGGCTTCTGCCAAAACCCGATTTTTATCCGGCGAGAGATTGATGACACAGTTTGAAATAATCACGTCGATCGAGTTATCCGGCAAGGGGATGTCCTCGATCTCGCCTTTCAGGAATTCAACATTATCCAGGCCTGCTTTTTCTTTGTTCTCCCGAGCCAGCGCAAGCATTTCATCCGTCATATCCAACCCATAGACTTTCCCGTTCGGTCCCACTCGCCGAGCTGAGAGCAGAACATCAATGCCGCCGCCGGACCCTAAATCGAGCACTGTTTCTCCGGGATTGAGGACGGCCAATGCCGTTGGATTCCCGCAACCCAAAGAGGCGCGTAAAGCTTCGGCCGGCAGCTCTCCCGTTTGCCGTTCTCCATACAGATTGGAGGTGATGGGATCGAGTTTGCCGGGCTCAAGAATAGTGCCGGTCCCGCAACATGAGCTACGGCCATGCTTGGCTTGCTGCGCGGCTTGGCCATATTCCATTTTCACAAACTCTTTGAGATCTTTTCCGGTTCTCATGTCAGTTCCTCCCGTGTGAATCGGTCATTCAAGACGTTGCTCTAGCATTGCCAGTCGTCATCGAAACATTCGGTGACGGGGCACTGTGAGACGGCCTGTTTACTCACCCCACACGCATGGCTTACCTTTTGTAACGTGCGCTTCATTCGCTTGAGATCGTGCAATTTCATCTCAATCTCTTTCAATTTATGATCGACTTTCAAACGAATATCGGTGCAGGTCGCACGCGAACTGCCATTCAGGTTGAGGAGTTCTTGAATTTCTTTGAGAGAAAACCCGAGATCCTGCGCGCGTTTAATAAAGCGAATCTCTTTCACGTGAGCGGGTGAATACTCGCGATACGCCTTCGTGGGACGCACGGGCCGGCTGATGAGCCCCTTGCGCTCGTAGAAGCGCACGGTTTCCAATCCCACGCCGGCAGCTTTGGCCAGAGAGCCGATCGTGAAGGCGCTCAGGTTCTTCATGCTAAGACCTTAAATCCACGTACCAAGGTACAGTCAAGGGGGGACTGAAGCTTTTTTTTTGACAGATGGCGTAGGCTGCTATATTTTTTTGATCAGAGAAGGTCTTTAATGCCTATGCACACCCCAAAAATCCACATTAGCGTCCTTGCTCTAAGTTGGTTGGCTCTTCTTCTGTCTGCGGTCGTCACCGGCGAAATTGTCATCGATCTGATTTATGAGGAAGCTGACCTTGCTAAGGCGCAATCGTTGCCCGCCACTGAAGAGATAGAAAGTGTCGCAGAGGACCTTCTTATGCCTTCGGCCAAGGAAGGGCTCTCCAGCGAGTCTCAATCCACCCTATTATCCATTGACTTCGACGCCTCTCCGCTGTCCCATCATTGGGCCGGTTGTTCTGATAACCGGGAAGGATCCTTTCTGAAAGAATGGAACCCTCGAAGTACCGGCGCTTCTTGCCTGTACCCGTTTCGCATCTGAGTCTCCTCCGATCTCTCCGGTACCAGTCTCTTTTCACAACCGGACATGTATCTGTTATGGAGGCTCGCGATGCTATTCTTCAATTACTGTTCACAAGAACTGCGCGTCTATCGATTGGGTCTAATCCTCGTGCTGTGCGCTGTTTCTTTCTTCCTCATGACGATGTCTGTCCAGGGAGCAGAAGGCACAGGGCAATCTGAGACCGTTAGGATCCAAAGAGTTGAGATACAGGGCCTCATTCATACCAAAGAATCCACTCTCTTGGAGTTACTGAGACGACCGATACCGGGAGAGTTTACCCTCGCCGAGGTCCATGAATTCGAACGCCGCATTCGCAACCTGAGCCTCTTCGATCACGTGGACGTCTCTGTCAAGGACGGACTCTTGACAGTAGAAGTTCGTGAAAAAATCACTCTTGCGCCGATCCTGAACTTTACAAGCGGCAGCAGTCTGCAAGATCTCAATGCTACCGTCGGACTGGTCGAATATAACATCGGGGGGACCGGCGCCCAATTGGGCGGACAATTCAACTATAGCCAGCGAGGACCGAACGCGGAGATCTGGATCGCTCAACACGCGTTGCACCCGACGCGGTGGGCGAAGGAGGCGGACCTCTCCTACAACGCGAATGGCATCCGCTTCTCCGACTCAACGACCAAGTGGGATCGCCGCCGGTTCGGCAGCGAAGTGGAGTTGAAGGGGCCCTACTCCTATAACTCTCCGCTCCGATATGAAGTTGTATTTAAGGCGTATCGCGAGCTTATCGAGGAGGCACCGGGATCGCATCCGTCCAATGGGTACTTCATCGGCATCGCGCCGGAACTGACTTGGGATCGCTACCGCTGGCACGATCTGGTGCCGAGCGGGTACCGGATTGCGGTCGAACTCCGGCCCGGCTATTTTCTCGGGCCGAATCAGAATCGCCACGAAGGTCGCATCCGCTATCTACAGGGCATCCCGCTGGCGGACACGACGGTACTCATGATCAATGCCATGGCAGAGGCCGTGAACGCCGGGAATCCCAACCACAGCCTGTTGATCGGCAGTATTGCCGGAGTCCGTGGACTCTCCGACAATCTCTTTCGCAATCGAGCGCAGGCTTATACAAATCTCGAGGTGCGCCACGCCATTTCGCTCGCGCCGCGATGGGCGCTCCAGGGCGTGCTGTTCTCTGATCTTGGCACCTTTCAACCCTTTACTGAGGAGGGCCGACTCCGTGGTTGGAAGGGCGCCGCAAGTATCGGGGCCGGATTCAGAATCGTCCCCACCTTTCTCGCCAATACCTTACTCCGTGTTGACTTTGCCCAGTTGTTGGCCCCTAGCCCCAATTCACTGGTTCAGTTTGGGATTACCCAGTATTTTTGAGTTAACTGACTACCCTGCGAGTGTCCGGGTGCCTGCCCCTACACCCGCACTTCGTGAAACCATGGCATGAGCGAACTGGGCGCCGGAGAAAATCCTCCATTGAACGTTCTCCTCATTTCCATCAAGCTGGTGCATCTGGTTCTATCACGAGCGAGGTGAGGTATGTATACAGGTGAAAAGCGCATCTTCATTGCTCGGGTTTTCGCAGGAGTTGCCTTTTTTTCCGGGATACTCGGTCTGCTGGCCGGTGTGTTGGACCGGACATGGGAGCTAGGCTCCGTGGGATGGTTTGCAATGGGCAGCCTCATGGCACTGATGGCAGTGTTCCTGCTTCTCGACGGCGCCATCGCGTTTGGCAAGGGTCGCTGAGAATTCTTCGCTTGCCATCGTGTTTGAGACAACGCGGGATGCGTTCCGGGAGATCTCAGACATCTCAATGCGCCTCGCGATTCGTTTTCCAGGGAAGTTCGCCCAAAGCTCTAGGGATTCCACCGATTTTTCTTTATGTTGCATGGGTAGACACTAAACACCGCAACTGGGCATATTGGCCGGCTGTCATCATGTCTCAAGACTTCATGTCCTTATGGAAACATCCTGTCCTAGTTGCGGTCTTCGTGAAAGGAATCTGCGACTAAAACGTGAGTAAATGTAGGACGTTCCCTTAGAAGCCGCCGTCTGGCGCTAGGCGTGGAATTTGCTCGTGTTTAAGTCAGCAGTGTAAGAAGGCCGGGGACGCATGCCGCATATACTCCTCATCGATGACGATGCCAGGTTTGTCACTGCGTTGGCTACAGCGCTTCGGCTGAAAAACAGTGAGCATAGGATCCATACCGCCTCGACCGCGATGGAAGGTCTTGGACTGTTAGCCGAGTGTGACTATGACGTCGTCATCAGCGATTTTCGGATGCCAGGGCTCTCAGGTCTGACCCTTCTCAAGGAGTGCAAAGCCACCAGACCTGATACGCCGGTGATTTTGATTACCGGCTATGGGGATAGCGAGCTCCTGCAGAACGCAGTCAGCGAGGGCGCCTATGCCTTCATTCACAAACCGGTCGATGTGGACGTTGTGCATTCCACTATCGCACGGGCACTGCTTCGCCGGCAGATCTACCAGCGCGGCGCCCGAGTCCAGTTGAATCCACCTGAACTGGAAGCCCAACGACTCACTCAAAGAGGGGAGTCGCTGAAAAAGAGAATGCGCGAACTCGATGATCGGTTGCAGCAGCTTCTCACGAAGCAAAAACCAGGTACCGGTTCAGGTTCGTGGTTGATCACGTTCTGGGGGAATCTCTTCTGACCCCGGTTTAGCACCACTTTTCTCCCGCGCACCCAGATCTTTAAGTACTCCCCGACCGGATCACTCGTCTTCGATGCGTCAGAACTGCTTGCATCTTATTTCTTGGAACGTCGATAATAGCTGACTATCGGCGTTGCTATGGGCAAGACGACCCGCACACCAGATTTCATCCACACGACTATCATTGCCTTTCTGTCGTTAGGACTATTTGTTCTCGATCTCCAACTTCCCCTGGGAATAGCGAACGGCGTGCTCTATAGCATTGTTGTGCTGATCGCCCTTCGATCGTCTCAAAAACACTTTCCTCTAGCTGTGGCCGGTACGAGCACCCTGCTGACGGTCCTTGGCGCCTACCTGGGTCCCATTCTGACCTCCGTTCCCTTGTGGATCTCTATCAGCAATCGAATCTTTAGCATCTTCATCATTTGGGTCCCAATTGTATTCTTCAGCCAGCATCGACGCGCGCAGGAAGCATTGCGAGCGGCATACGGCGAACTGGAGATCCGAGTGCAGGAGCGCACGAAGGAACTGGCCGACGTCAACCGGGCGCTCGTCGAGGAAATTTCGGAGCGGATTGAAACCGAGCAATCTCTCCGTGCCAGTGAGGCCGCGGTGGAAGCCAGTCGAGAAGAATTGCAATACAATCAGCAAGAGCTCAGAGGTCTGGCTGCGAGATTGCTGTCGGCCCAGGACGATGAGCGGCGGCGTATCTCCCGAGAATTGCATGATGACGTGAATCAACGGCTGGCGATGTTGACCGTCGATCTAGAGACGTTGGAGCGATCTCCTTCAGGCTCTCCAGAATCGACGGGCCATGGCCTGCGGTCAATTCAGGATCGATTGATCGAACTGTCGGATGACGTTCGTCGCCTGGCCTATCAGTTTCATCCCTCGATTCTCGACGATCTCGGTCTGCCGATCGCGCTGCAACGTCTGGTCGATGACTTTTCAGCGCGCACCGGCATCAAAGGGACGTTGACATGCCCGGATCGTGATTGCTCGTGGCCTCAAGACGTGACCTCATGCCTCTATCGCATCGCGCAAGAGAGTTTGACAAACGTGGCGAGACACGCCCACTCTTCGCAAGTGGAGGTGCAGTTAGCCACCGTCGATCATAACGCGGTCCTCTCCGTGACGGATCAAGGAACGGGGTTTGATCTCAATGGAGATCACCATTCGCAGAGCAGTCTTGGATTGGTTAGTATGGCGGAACGGGCGCGACTGGTGAACGGAGAGCTGACCGTCAATTCCCGTCCTGGGCACGGTACCGTCGTGCGCGTGCGAGTTCCTTTGATGAAAAGCGGTCTATGACAAAAACCAAACTCAGAGTCCTGTTGGCGGATGATCATACGTTGGTCCTGGAGGGATTCCGCCGGCTCTTGGAAGACCAGTGCGAAGTGATCGGGTCGGCGGAAGACGGCCGGGCTCTCTTGGAAGCCGCCGCGCGTCTTCAGCCGGATCTGGTACTCCTTGACGTCTCGATGCCGTTGTTGAACGGCATCGACTGTGCGCGCCAGTTGAAAAGGCAATGGCCGCAGGTCAAATTGATCTTTGTGACGATGCACGCCGATCCGGCCTATGTGAACGAGGCGTTCAAGGTCGGGGCCGCCGGATATGTCCTCAAACGATCGGCTGCCACTGAACTGAGTCAAGCAGTGGACGCTGTGGCTAAAGGGCAGTTCTATGTCACGCCGCTCATTACCAAAGGTTTGATCAATTCGATCACCGGCGCCCCGCCCGTGTTCTCCTCCCAGCGACGAGACCTGACTCCGCGTCAGCGTGAAGTGTTACAGCTCGTTGCTGAAGGACATTCAATTAAAGAAATCGCAAGTATTTTGAACATCTCTCCCAAGACCGTCGAGTTTCATAAGGCTCAGATCATGGAGCAATTGGACTTACATACCACTGCTGATTTGACAAGATACGCGGTCGCGCACGGGATAGTATCGTCCTGACATCCCTGTTCCTCATACATCCAGCCTAATCCCCCGGATAACCAAGGAAATTTCCGAACCAAACCGGTGATTTACCCAGGTCACTTCATGTCCAGGCAGTCATACACTTATCCTCCCATTTTCCACGGAGAACGGGACCCATGGTGAACACCATTCTCAGATGTCAACTGTGCCGGAGAGTGTGGGACGATGGAGGAGATGGCGGCTCTGCGCAAGGGCAGTGGTCTGACGTCGTAGTCTATATGAGCGAGCACGATCTCAAAGCTTCCGATGTTGGATTTTCGAACACGTATTGCCCTGAATGCGACCTGTCCTACCGACAATTGATGACGTATGGGCGGCCTAACCAGAATAATCTTGTTCGCTCGAATCTCGGGTCATTCGGGTGAAACAACAGCTCCATACGGTTTCATGAGGGATATCCCCTGATATTACAAATTGGGCAAGCGTGTTCGACGGAGCGAGTGTTGGAGGGAAGGCCACATCGGCAGCGCATTCTCGTTGTTAATGAGAATGAAGAGTCTCGACTGGGTGTCTGCGAGCGGTTGGCTCAGATGGGATTCGAGGCAGTGAGCGAAGGCAGCGGGCTCTCCTGTCTGTCACGCCTGGCGGGTGATGAGCAGTCCTCCATTTCAGGCGTCCTGCTGGAATTGGAGATGTCTACGGTGGCAGGTCTCGCGATCCTCAAAAGAATGCGTCATGAATATCCCAGGATTCCGGTCATTATGATGTCGGATGCGGTACATATCGATGCGCTTCGTGAAGCGGTCAAGCTGGGCGCGCAGGAGTATGTGGTGAGACCATTTGATACCGAGCTACTGAGACGAAAATGTCTGCGCATATTTTCGGAAAGGGATCATCGGACATACGGTTCCTAGAAATCCGATCCGCGTATAGCATGCCGCTATGAAGTGACCAGGACGACAGAGCGCGATGGCAACCATTAGTCCACGACAAGAATGTTCGGTGGAAACGGATCCTGGGATCGTGATGTTCGGCGGTACCATGCAAGTGTGGTACGCCAACCAACGCGCGAAAGACTTGATCGCCCAGACGAAGAAAGCCCGATCTGTCGCTGCCGTAAAACAGAGGGATCTGCCGTGGGAGATCGTCCAGTTGGGTTCGCAAATCAGGGAACGGATCCATGCCGATGGGTCGATCGATGGATGGAATGACTTGGCTATAGACAAGACGATCCAGACGATGGAGGGCGCCGTCCGGCTCTATGGGTTTGGAATACCCGATCCGGACGGCATGACACCCTGGCGGATCATGATTGTGATCGAAGAGTGCCCGACGGAACCCAGCAGGCGCTGGTCCGCGAACGACAGACTGCCGGTTTCCGGTATAGGGTGAGGCTTAGGATCGAACCGATTGATCTCCGATTGATCTAGTGAGGTCACTCATCATGCGATGCTCACGCTGTCACAATCTGATGGTCGAAGAGACCTTCGCGGACATGAAGTCGGGTGCGGTGAGTTTCAAGGGATGGCGGTGTTTGATTTGCGGCGACATCGTCGATCCGTTGATCGGCCAGCATCGCGCATCCCGGCCTCAGCCAACCCATACTCGCGCGCATTCCAAAAAAATAGTGTTGGCAATCCGATAAAGAAGACCGGACAGGCGCGTCTCGATCTCAGCGGGAGGTGTGTGAATAAGAACCCTTGCTTCAAGGTGATCCTTATATTGCTCGTCGCAGGAGGCTGTGCGACGACTCCTGCCATTGCCCCCGCCGGGAAGGGCAAGATTCATTACATTCAAATCCGCGACCACGTGATGCCGAAGGACCTGTACGTGACGGTCGGAGACGAAGTCAGATGGCAAAATCTCCGGAGTGAGCCGGTGAACCTCGGGGTGCTCGACCATCTCACGCTGGATCGGGTGTCGTGCGAAAAGGGATTCAAGAGCTTCGGGCAGGTGCAAGACCTCGTCACCATTGCCCCATCAAAGTTTGTCAGTCTGTGTTTCTCTCAGCCCGCCACTATCCGATATAATGTTTGGATGGACCCTAATGATCCCCGGGGCACGATGAGCCCCACCTCCACCATTCGCGTGAGTGACCCATCCACCACAGGACGGTCGTAGCACAGCAGCCCGGCCAATAGTTGGGTTTGGGGTCTGCTGATGGAGTGCCGATGCATGAATGCTGTCCGTTTCGTCGCGCGGCGCGTTCGATCCCAATTCTTTTCTATTGGAACGTGACTTCCGTGCGGGTGGGATTCGTGCGATGATCAAAGTGCTGTTGGTGCAAGATAACCGGAACGATGCGAAGCAGGCGCTCGACATGCTCGCGAAGGCCGGAGGCGGTCAGATCGAAGTCACCCATGTGGAACGATTGAGTACGGCGTTACGCCGTCTCGGCCGGGAGTCGTTTGACGCGATCATGCTGGATTCCTCGTTAATCGATACGCATGGGTTGAACACGTTGAACTTGGTCCAGGCGGCACTGGCCCGGATGCCGATTGTGGTGTTGAGCGACCAGAGCAATGAACATCTCGAACGACAAACCATTCAGCACGGCGCTCAAGACTTTCTTGTCAAAGGCCAATGGACCGCGGAGCAACTGACTCGCGCTGTGCGCCACGCGGTCGAACGCAAACGAGCTGAACAAAACCTGGCCTACTTGGCCCAATACGATCCCTTGACGACGTTGGCCAATCGCACCTTGTTTCGTGATCGTGCCATTCATGCGTTGAATATGAGCCGGCGCAAGAAACAGGAAGTCGGCATCATTCGCTTGGCGTTGGATCGGCTCGCAGACATCGGCGAGACAGGGGGTCCGGACACAGGAGAAGCATTCTTAAAAGCTATCGGCCAGCGCTTGAGCAAATGCACTCGGGAAGTCGATACGGTGGCGCGGCTGAGCGGTGATGAGTTCACCATCCTCCTGGAAGGGATCAATTGCCGAGGCGACATGGAAATTGTCGCCAACCGGATTCTCGAAGCGTTCGGCAAGCCGTTCGATGTCGGTGGGCACGCGGTCAACGTGACGACCAGTCTGGGATTGACGGTCTATCCCTTGGACAATCACGGTGTGGATGAACTGTTGGACCATGCCGGAATCGCCATGAACCGCGCCAAAGATCAGGGCGGAAACGCGTATCAGTTTTATGCGACAAGTCCTTCTTCGGCTCCTTCGCCGGGAGGCGCGTGATTAGGGGGTCCAACGTCTCCCGCGACCCTTCTTCAGCCACCCCCACAAAGCGTAGCGGCCCTCCGGCTGTGAGCGCGTCAAACGGGTAACACGTCACGAGAACCAGAATCGGAACCGCATCTTCATGAACAATGCGCGCGTTGCGCGAGTCGACGATCTGCGTCTCGCGGACGATGTAGCGATGACGGATTCGATCACGAGTTTCAATGAAGATGTCGTCGCCGATTTGGATGTCGTTCAAAAAGCGGAAATGAGTATCCCGGTGTGCGCTGATAACACTGGTGCCGATCTTTCCGAGTGGGGCACTGGACGAGAGATGGCCGGGTCCAAAGGCAAGGGTGCGGCCGCTGGCCCCGGCAAGGACGATCACGTCGATGTCATAGGCCGGAACCTGCATGCGCGCCACGGGCCATGTATCCGCCCAGGGCCAAGGCTTCACCTGTGATTCTCCGGCTAACGTATGGACCCACGCTCGCTGCAACAAATGCTGCGCGAGTCCGGCTTTCACATATATCCATGCGCCTTGGCCGGTCTGCCACAGGCCGACCATGGAGAACGTGACGAGAAGCACGGACAACGCGATCTGTTTGACCGACGCCGACCTCATGTCATCCGTCTTTTGGCCAACCAGACGGTCAACGCGGCGGTGAGCGCGATGAGACCGAGCAAGACCTGCCGTTGACCGTTCGTACCGGTCTTCGGCAAGCCAAAGATCGCGACGTAATCTTGTCCCGCCGGGAGATTCGTTTTTAGAGCATGCGTCATCGGGACTTGGCTGCGCGAACGAGCCGGCGTCGGATCGATCGCGACCAGGCTCGTGTATTTGCTGACGAGGTGATGTCGAAGCGCTACGTCGATCACGGACTGCCGAATGGTGGATTCGTCCTGTGTGCTCGGTCGTTGATCCAGCAGTGACGCTATTTTCTGACGAGCCCAATAGACGGAGAGCCCGCTGCGCGGGGTGGCCTGTTTGAGGGATAATCGCGCTGTCCAGGGTGTTGAGCCCTCCAGTCCATGAACCGCCAGTTCATCAGGTAAGCTCCGGCATTTGATGGCCACTACGATCGGCTCTCCTTCATACAGATCCGGAATGCGCGAAGGGAACAGCTCGAGACCGTCTGCCGCAAGACCATTGACAGTAATCTCGGTCAGCACCGGATGTTCGAGCTTGCGGAAGAGCGCATCCATTTTCTCTTTCACGTCGCTCGTGTGATTGATATAGGTGAACGTGCCTCGACCGAACTCCGCCGCTTTTCGCATGAAGTGACTATTGGGCGCAGAGCCGATGCCGATCGTGAAGAGCCGGCTGGTGCCCAGACGCTCGCGAATCACCCCGAACAATTCCTCTTCATTGCCGATCTGCCCATCGGTGAGAAAGACCACTTGACGGAGGCGCTGGGATACCTCGCTGTGGTCTAAAGCCCGTTTCAAGGCTGGAAGCATCTCCGTGCCTCCGTTCGCGACCAACCCCTCGACAAAGTGCACGGCCTTTCGCATCGTGTCGATCCTGACCGGTTGCGGTTGCGAAAAGAGAACATGCGTGACGCTATTGAATTGAATGACGTTGAATCGGTCCGCCGCGGTGAGGCGCGACAGCGCGAGGAGAAGCGCGGCCTTGGCTTGTTGCATGGATTCGCCCGACATGGAGCCTGACGTATCGATGACGAAGATCGCCTCCCGAGGCAGGCTGCTGTCCTTTTTGGGTCGAATCGGAGGCATGACCATGAAGAAGGCATAAGAATCTCCCCCGATCTGTTCGGTGAACACCGTCGCCGTTGCGTCATGGCCGGAAGCCGGCTGCCAGGTCAGTTGGAAGTCGCGGTCAGCCGGAACTGAGTTTTCGCGGAGCGAAATGTGACGCCGCCCATCGGCTTCCGGAACCACAATGATGGGATGGGAGGTTGACTCCAGGTTGCCAACGGGAAACCCTGGCGCGAGATCGAGCGTCAGTGTCACCGGATTGATCGGCCTCCCGTCGGGATGCTGCACCGGCGGCGTGATGCGTGAGGCGTCCGGCACTCGATCCGAATCGCGCGCCCAGCCAGGTCCAGGCGGTTGGTCCTCGATAATGACCGGTAAGCCGGGAATATAACGCGGACTGACGACCATCGGGAACCGCAGATGGAACTGTTGCTGGTCGTATCGAACGGTCTCCTGGTAGTCGATTTCCACCGTGATCCGGTCATGCGGGCCGATATTGGCGACCGACGTGGTAAAGATATTGAGGCGCTCCTGCTCAACGAGACTGGCACGCTTGCCCTTGGACTTCGCTTGCTCGTAAGTCTTTTTCGCATCGGTGCGCTCTTTGATCATGCCCTCAATGATACGTTCGCCCACAGTCATGCGTAGGTGGTCTACGGCGGCTGTTTCGGGTAGGGGGAAGACATACAGGCCTTCAGCCCATTCCTTGCTAGGGTTGGAGAATTCCTGTTTTACCGTTGCGCGCGCAATGAGTCCGGTGACCGTGATCTGCACGTCGGTATGCAGCGCCGGGGCGGGAATGAAATGGCCAGCCTGATCGATGCGGAGTAAGAGTGTGCCTTGAGTCGCTTCACTTGGGCGCATGCCCTGTTCTTGCTCCGTCGCTTCCGCAGCGATGGTTGCAGCGACACATGGCCAGGTGGAAAGCGAGCAAAGAACCAGTGTGAAAAAGATGACGTGCGCCGAACGAAAAGTTCTCTGGTGAAGCAGCGAGGGCATTCGTTGCATAAACGCCTCCTGGGTGTGCTTTGTCAGGTGTTGTCCGTGATCGATGTGGCATGAGGACTGCGCCCGTACGCAGTCCTCATGCCCCCGACTGTTACGGAGTAGGGACTGACTCTGAATCAGGCTCAGTCTTAGAGATGGCCTCCATTTCGTTCAGAAGACCATCGTGGTCGGCTCCCAGCACTTCGGTGGCAGTTGAGGAAGTTCCATCCGGTGAAGTCTCAATCGTTTCGTGGGCGACTGGTGCAGGCGTGACGATCGGCAGCGTCATGTGCTCCTGACCGATCTTGCGCAGCTCCAAATGCACCCGCCGATTCATCCGTCGGCACAGGTCACTGTTGTCGATGCAAATGACAGCCTCTTCCCCAAGACTGGCGACTTTCATGGACTGCTCCGGAACGCCCAGCGTGATCAGGTGCTGTTTGACATTCTCAGCGCGCTTGAGACCAAGAATTTTGTTATAGCTCGCCGAGCCCTGTTGATCGGTGTATCCCTGAACCAACAGGCCCCAATCTGGTTCGTTTTTTAGGAAGTCGGCTTGCTTCTGGAGGACGATCTTGCCGTCGTCGGTCAGACCCCTGCGTCCGACTTCGAAATAGATGTCCTCGTGCAGGACTTCCGCCGTCTGCGTCGCGATCGGAAAATCAGACACTCTTATGGAAGGGACGATGACGTTGGATGCCGTGGTCGCGCCGACACTTTTCAGCGCAGTAGAGACTTGCGCGGGATCGAGTCTCTGGGAGTTGGCGATAGCCACAGGCTCAGGCACTTGCGAGTAATACCAAAAGGCTCCGATACCCACGGCGAGAAGCAGTACAAGGCCGCTGACGACATAGACTTCTTGCATCTCCCTATGGGGTCCGACAATGGTTGGGCTCACGCCCCCGGATGCGATCTGTGGAATCGATGGTTTTTGCATGACTTGGCTCCCTTCGTGATCTCTCGGTGAAAGGTCGTTGCGTATTGGTCTATCGTTGATTTGCTGCGCGAATGCCGGTCTCTGTCGCGGTTCCCCTCCTTTCCGGCCGAACGTTCGCTCCTTCCGTGAAGACAGAGCAATGGAGGCGCCGTTGCGTTTCGACAGCTGCCGAGTGAGAT
This sequence comes from Nitrospiraceae bacterium, assembly GCA_052389595.1. Lineage (GTDB taxonomy): Bacteria > Nitrospirota > Nitrospiria > Nitrospirales > Nitrospiraceae > JBQTHT01. Next base: position 4,962 of record JBQTHT010000024.1, on the reverse strand, counting down.
GTGCTGGAAAGTTAGGGAGTTAGAACCGAGAGAGACAGTGGAGACCAGACCGGTGATGCGAGACTCTCATGAGCATGCGTGGACATCCACGCAGCAGGAGCTTATCCATCTGAATTCTGAGGATCGATCGATCCTTAGAAGGTCAGAGCTGTTTGGACCAGAAAGCAAAGAACCCGTGTCCTCCCATGGTCGGTTTGCCGCCTCGATCTCGAAATATGCCGAAGTTGTAACTGTAATTAAGCTCGATTTGCGAATCCCACGGCGCACCACTCACCACGCCGCTTCCCAAGGCCGGAAGAGTGTCCACTTGGTTTTTGATCCTGCCCTCTGGCTGAAAGCGTGGACGGTCTACAACTGACCAGGTGCCACGCAGATAGGGATACAGGAAAAATAGAGCCTCATATCGATACTCCAAGTTGGCGATGCCGTATTTGCTGGGGAACAACTCATTGAAGGCCACCCCGGGGATGATGGGAAGCGAGAGCGCTTCCCACTCGTATCCTGTAGGCCGACCCGGCAAGCGAAAAGCTGAAAATCGGTCCAGGTCTTTTCCGATGCCACCGTAGATTGACGAGATCAATCGATGTCGCTCGCTATTGACGAACGGGACCCCCCCGGCGGCGATCGCAAACGCACTCGCCGCAACATAATCCTTCTCTTTTCGAAAGTCCGGCGGGTCGAACGCCACGCCGCCCCAATTCTGCCAATTCTCTCGACGCCCATACAGCACATCGCCGCCGAAGGCATACCCTCTGTGCAACAGTTCCATGAGATTTCGTTCGAGAGCGTCGGCACGCAGGCGGAAATGCACGCGCCCTTCATAGGTATCACTGGGAACGATGAAGCGGCGAGAAGCGTCCTTGCTGCCTTTGAAAAAGAGAAATCCCGGTTCATAGGTCAGCGACATTTCCAACGTATTGTCCTGATGTCCGGGGAAGAGTTGCTTCCGATACCCGAGTCCAAAGCCGGCGTACAGATAGCTCCATTCAACCTCGACATCCTGAATGCGTTGGCCTTCGACGTATTCGGAGCGGCCGAAAGGAATGACGAAATTGTCGAAGGTGAGCACGATCTCCCACCCATTCATCGACTTCGACCCGATATTGAAATTCAAATCGTTGACGACGCCGGCGAATGTGCCTCGAAAGCGACGCCCTTCGTCATCCCAGTTATGCCAGACATACAGCGAACCAAACGGCAGAATCTCCAGCAAGGTCGGACCATTGGGAATCCATTGCACGCCAAAACTGGCGGCCGTGAGATGTCGGCGATCTCGTGGCTCAACATCAACTTTCTCGCCGAACAATTCTGTATGAAATGCTTCCCCTGCCAGCGGAGTTCTATAGTCATCGCCGCAGGCTATTTGTCCAAATAACAAGTTGCCGGCAACACATAGAGAGAGCCCCGTGTAGAGGGCAGTCTTACTCATGCTCATTCTGGTTTTGCCATGTGCGGCCCTCTCGAAGTCCAATATGGATTCCCCATCGACCCACGTTCCCTCCGACGGGCCATTCCCAGCTAAGCAAGGGTTGTACTTGGGGAAAGAATGAGGCGCGATAAAAATTGTAGGGATTATCAAATGGTTAACATGCAGAGATCATCGCGGAGCAATCGAGTTTAAATCGGTCAAATGCTGCCCGGATAAGTTGTCCCTCGTTCAGGATAGACTGTCCGTCTTTTGAAGAACATTTGTCCGTTGCGAAGAGTTCACGAGGAAATCAAAGGCGCTCAATGAAGAATGTTTTATGCAAAGGCCGTTAAGACAAATGACTTGCGCCATCCGCGAGAGCTAGGTTTCCTCATACAGAAAGGATTTTTTAGATGACCTTCAGGCCACTGAAAAAAAAGAAGTTCGCGAGTGGATGTGTCGTTTTTTTAGCCATCGTCTTTATCATGGCCGTCATCATGGTCGTCCACTCGGCCAATGCCTCTCCCGTGGAGGTGCGGTATCGCGAAGGGGTCACGCAAGGGTTTTTGGTTCTTCGATCATCGGATGGGAAAAAACTCGCACAAGGCGACCTCAGCCAAGTCGCGAGCGGGTCCGACAGACTGGTCAGCCGCTTCACCTTTCAATTCAAGGATGAGTCTCTGTACGACGAGACCGTCGTGTTCTCTCAGAAGCGCGTGTTTTCGCTGGTGAGCTATCAGCTCGTTCAGCGTGGACCGGCCTTTCCCGAAACGCTGAACATCTCATTGAACGGAGAGACCGGCGAATATACGGTTCGTCGGAAGAAGCCAAAGGGCGACGAGCAAGTGTTCAGCGGCCGGCTTGGTCTGCCGTCCGATGTCTACAACGGCATGACCGCGATGATTTTGAAGAACTTGCGAGACGAGGCGAGTGAGACGATTCATCAGGTGGCCTTCATGCCGGAGCCGAAGATCTTCGCCGTGCAGATCGTTCCTGTGGGGACCGACACCATGCGCGCCGGCGACATCACAAAAGATGCGGTTCACTATGTCCTGACCCCGCAACTTGGATGGTTCCTAGGCGTCTTGGCTCATCTGTTCGGGAGAACTCCCGCCGACTATCATCTCTGGATCTTCAAAGAGGACGCCCCGGCGTTCGTCAAATTCGAAGGACCTCTGTATCTCGAAGGCCCGGTCTGGCGTATCGAGCAGGTGAGTCCCCGGTTGCCTACGGAGCCATAGTCGATTTCTGTGAGAAATGCCGTCGAATCAAAAATTCGACGGCGCGGAAATGCCGATCAGGGATGTTCTTGAAACGCCGTTTGCAGTCGAGGATGGCTTCCTCCGCTGTGCAAAAGTCCTGAGTTGTCTTGATCAAGTGGTCGTAGTAGGCCATCAGTTTGAGTGTGATGGTCCGAACCAACGCCGGATCGCCGGCCAATGCGGATGAGGCCGCGACCTGATCGCCGTCTGCCTCTCGTAGTGCCTGAAAGCACATCCCCTTCAGCCGCTGTGTCACGGTGCTGCGATCCCATCCCAGTGTCGTGGCTGTGGCTTGCATATCAAACCCATGCTGCCGGAGACAGGCCAGCACTGCCGCATCGCCGGCTGGATCAGGCAAGAGGCGGTGAGAATTGAGCTGTGCAAAATTCTCAGTGGAGTCGTCTTCAAGTCGCAAATCCGCTCGGGAGATGACCGGGCCGTCCGTGAGCGCGACGGCTTGTTCAAGACATTGACGTAGTTCCCGAACATTCCCCTTCCATTCATGCTCCCTCAGCGCGGCGAGGGCCCCTTGTGACAACTGGAGGTTCGCTCGTCCTATCTGACTGGCGGCCTCTCGCAGGCTATGCTCGGCGAGGGGAGCAATGTCGTCGGGACGCTCGCGCAGCGGTGGCAAGCGAAGGATGAGACCCTTCAGACGGAAGTACAAGTCTTCACGGAACCAGCCTTCGGAGACGCCTCGCGGCAAATCCTTATTGGTGGCGGCGACGATCCGCACATCGACGGTCGTCGGAGTCGTCGCCCCCACCCGGTAGAATGTCCTGTCTTGGAGCACGCGCAGAAGTTTGCTCTGATGATCCAATCGCAAGTCGCCTATTTCATCGAGGAAGAGAGTGCCTTGATGCGCAAGTTCGAAATAGCCCTTGCGGTCGTTCAACGCTCCCGTGAAACTGCCGCGCACATGGCCGAACAATTCGCTCTCGCAGAGCTCGGGCGAAATGGCCGCCATATTGACCGCAATGAATGGTCGGGTCGCGCGTGGGCTCAGTCGGTGGACTGCGCGAGCCAAGAGTTCTTTGCCGGTTCCCGGCTCGCCGATGATTAACACTGAAAGGGTGGACCTTGCTCCTTTCTTCAGGTCTCGGAACAGGCTCAGGATGCGGGTATTTCGGCTGATGATGCCAAACTGCTCGCATTCCTGTCTGACCCGTTCCAGCTCTGTGTCGCCCAGGGGATCGACACTCATTGTCACCGCCTGCACGGATGCCAGCGCCCGCTCGAGTTCCTGGAGGCGCTCGCGTGCGGCTTCCTCTTGGGTTTGCGCCTCGACGATTTGGGCGTTCAGGGTTTCCACTGCCTTGAGGAGATCCTCTTGCTTGCCCGTCGACTGAGCCGCGACGAGTCGAGCGGCTTCAAGGTCCTCTTGCAGACCCTCAACGGTGTTTTCTCGACGCACTAACGCTTCCCGTACCGCCACCAATTCTCCCTGAATTGTCAGCATGTCCTGCTCCAGCACGCGCATGCGATGTCCGGCTGAGAGATGTGTCCACCATGTCACGCTGCTGAAGACAAGTAGGATCGCGGAGGTTGGAATAACCACAGGGAGCACCCACTGATAGAATGGGAGCGCAAGCAGTACCGCCACCCAGTAGCCGGCCAGCAACCCTCCTGTGATGGCCACGGCCTTGGGTCCTTTGACCGATAGCAGTGTCCAAGCCACCAGGCCGCACAGGACTAGTGTCAAAGTCATGTGCCACGATTCCGAGACCCGTCTGATCCAATTCCTGGTCACGAGCGTGTTGAGAAGGTGAGCCTGCAGTAAGCTCCCGGAGAGATCTTGCCCTGTCGCGGTGCGATGCACGACAGCCCCGCCCGACGACTGAGGAAGCAACAGCACGATCTTATCCGCCATCCATTCTTGCAGCCTGTCTTGCTCGGCGTCGTTGATCGCGTCGAAGACCGTGGCAAAGGAAAGCGTTGGGAGCGAGTCCGGCGTTCTCACTGTGGAATAGTTCACAAGCAATCGAGCGCGGCGATCCGCCGGAAGGGGCAGGTCGGTCGTTCGACCATCGGGTGCGCGTGCATTGCGAAGCATGATTTGCCCTGATGGTGACGACACAATCTGGTCCGGGAGCACTTGGAGGAACGCAGCGGCAAGCGCCAACCCGAACGATGAGCGGGACCCCCCACCATCGTCCAGGTAGAGAGGCAGGCTGCGCACCACATGATCAGGATCCTCCCACATGGAGCCGTGCTCGGCAGGCGAAGGGACCACCACGTTGCCGGCTTCTTTCGTTGTCTCAATCAGCAGCGCATCGCTGACAGCGCCTCCCA
>JBQTHT010000023.1:0-7811 GCA_052389595.1 Nitrospiraceae bacterium | reverse complement strand
AGGCTTCCTTTACCAAAGTGATCGGGGATCTGGCCATTAAGGCATAGTGGTTATCGAGAGAAAGCCGGCGATGATGGAAGATGGTCTCTTGCGCGCTGAACACCAACTTGGCATAAAGGTCATCCAGACGCTGCGCTTCACGTTGCAAATGTCCGCGTACATTCCGCATATTACTCTCGCCGTCACCGAGCCGCATCCGAACTAGAGCCACCTGCATGGTAATGGCCCGCAAGCACCGCTCCGTTTGCTGGTGAAGCCTCACCACGGTGTCTCGAAGAACGGGAGCCACTGCTTCGGCGGCAACGGAAGGCGTCGCGGCCCGATAGTCCGCCGCAAAATCTGCCAAGGTGTAATCGGTTTCGTGACCCACGGCAGACACAACTGGAGCTTTGCATTCGGCAATTGCGCGCACAACCACTTCTTCATTAAAACACCACAGATCTTCCAAAGATCCTCCACCTCTTCCAACAATCACAACGTCCACACTTTCCGACGCGCTCAGCAATTGAATCGCTTTCGCGATCTCCGCAGCAGCGCCCTCACCTTGAACGGGAACCGGCATCACGAGAATATTTAGGATCGGCCATCGCCGATGGAGTACGGACAGAATGTCTCGAATTGCTGCGCCGGTGAGAGACGTGACTACCCCGACTGAACGGGGAAAGAGCGGTAACGGTCGTTTCCTGCCTTGATCAAAGAGGCCTTCATGCGCGAGCCGTTCCTTCAATTGTTCAAATGCCAATTGAAGCGCACCGATCCCTTTCGGTTCGACATATTCGACCACCAGCTGATATTCCCCGCGCAACTCATACACGGTGACCCGCCCTCGAACAATTACGTGGAGGCCTTCACGCAGAGCAAATCGCAAATGTGGAGTCGCTGAACGGAAAAGGACCCCACGGATCTGGCTCTGCTCATCCTTTAGAGTAAAATACAGATGCCCGGATCCAGGAGCACGAAGGTTAGACACTTCCCCTTCAATCCATATGTCTGCAAATTGCTCTTCCAGGGAACGACGGATGAGAAGGCTGACCTCTGAAATGGTAAGAATGCGGCGCCGAGGATCACCTAAAGCCATACTACTCCGCAAATGAGGGCACAGAGATGGCGTTCGTCCTCAATCTTGAACACGTATTCGTTGGATCGAAAGGGCTTTACCAAGGCGGGTATCCAGCTCGACCATGACAGCACATAGGACGGCCGGGCCGGTTGCCACCTCAAACCGCCGCGGCATTCCAGTGAGAAATTTCTCAATCGCGAGTTCTTTCTTGATGCCGATTACCGAATGGACAGGACCTGTCATACCGATATCTGTGATATAGGCTGTTCCCTTAGGCAGAATCTGCTCATCGGCTGTCTGAACATGGGTGTGAGTTCCCACGACCGCAGTCACATCTCCGTCCAGAAAATGTCCCATCGCCATCTTTTCCGAGGTCGCCTCGGCGTGCATATCTACAATGATGGCAGCCGTTTCCGTTCTGAGTCTGGCCACTTCTCGACGAGCGATCTGAAAGGGGCAATCCAACGCCGGCATGTAGGCCCGCCCCATCACTTGAAGAACAGCCAGCCGTTCCCCCGCAGCCGTATCTATCACAACACTCCCCCGACCCGGTGCGCCGCTGGGATAATTGGCCGGGCGCAATAGCCTCGACTCATGAGGGATGAAATCAAGGATTTCTTTCTTATCCCACGCATGGTTGCCGGTGGTAATTACAGAAAGTCCCAGGTCAAATAGTTCATGGACCAAGTCGGGGGTAATCCCAAACCCCCCTGCTACATTTTCTCCGTTTCCAATCACAACATCGATCGTATGCTGTGATACGAGCTTGGGCAGGGTGCGTGAAATCGCACGTCGCCCCGGCTCCCCCATGATGTCGCCGATATAGATAATTTTCATACACTCTTTTTAGACGAGTAACGGAGGGACAGAGGGAATGAAGGACCTGTGCCTCGCCTATTTTGCGTACTCGACGAATCGGCCTTCTCTGATGACCGTGACCTTAATCTGGCCGGGATAGGTCAATTCTTCCTCGATCTTTTTCGCCAGATCGCGTGAGAGCTGGAACGACTCCACATCTGTGACGTCCTCATGTTTCACGATCACACGAATTTCACGCCCGGCTTGGATTGCATAGGCCTTTTGAACACCCTTCAGCCCAACGGCCAGGGATTCTAATTTTTCCAGTCGCTTCACGTACGATTCGAGCGCTTCCCGACGAGCCCCTGGTCGAGCTGCCGAGAGCGCTTCCGCCGAAGCCACTAATACGGTTTCAGGGCAAATCGCTTCCACCTGTTCGTGATGAGCCGCGATGGCATTCACAATTTTCGGACTCTCTCCATACCGCTTGGCGATGTCGGCACCCAACATGGCGTGCGGGCCTTCCTCCTCATGGCTAACGGCTTTTCCAATGTCATGCAAAAGGGCGCCTCGCTTCGCGAGCCTCACATCCAACCCCAATTCCGACGCCATAATCCCGCAGATATAGGCCGCCTCGCGCGCATGGTACAGATTGTTTTGCCCATAACTCGTCCGGTATTTCAATCTCCCGAGAACCTTGACCAGTTCCGGGTGAAAGTCGGACAAGCCCAACTCGAAAATCACCTTCTCCGCTTCCTCGATCATTAATTTATCGATATCCGTTTTGACTTTATCGACAACTTCTTCAATTCGCGTTGGATGGATGCGACCATCGTGCATCAGACGCTCCAGTGAGACCTTCGCGATTTCACGGCGCAAGGGATCAAATCCGGAGACAATGACGGCTTCCGGGGTCTCGTCGATGATAAGGTCGATGCCCGTTGCCGCTTCAATGGCCCTTATGTTTCGACCTTCACGACCGATAATCCGTCCCTTCATGGCATCATTCGGAATTGGTACCACCGAAATTGTGGCCTCTGAAACATAATCTCGAGTCACCCGCTGAATGGAGCGGGCGATGATTTCACGGGCCTCACGTTCGGCATTTTCCTTCGCTTCCTCTAGAGTCCGCTTAGCAGCTCCGGCCGCCTCGAGCCGCGCCTGGCTCTCCAGCTCGAAAATCAATTGTCTCTTCGCTTCTTCTGCCGTCATGCCGGCCACTCGTTCAAGCGCGTCGTGGTGCTCCTTGACGGCTTGCGCACAGGCAGCTTCTTTCACACCAAGGCCTTCTTCTCGTCTCTGCAACTCCTGGTCTCGTTTCTGAGTTTCGCTCTCGCGCTTCTCCAGCAGGCTGAGCTTCCAGTCAAAATTTTCCTCGCGCTGCGCCACACGCTTCTCGATCGCCACAAACTCAATGGATTTGGCTTTTTGTTCCCTCTCGAGTTCAGTCTTGGCCTGAAAGAGCAAATCTTTGGCCTCGAGTTTGGCTTCCTTGATCAGATTCTCAGCCTCTCGCTGAGCTCCATGAACGATCTGGCGGGATTTCTCTTCCGCTTCCACGCGCTTCGTCACGGTCGTCCGGCGTCGGATGACTTCATACAGACCTACCCCCACAAGAGCCCCGACCAGCCCAATCATCAGATATGGCAGCATGTCTAGAAAAATGGAACTCACCCCCTCGCTACCTCAGGATACCGATAAACACCGGTATCGTTTTGAATGTGACGGTATTGGATAAAGGGTTGCGAAAACAGAGACCAGCGAGGCTGGGGAAAGGCGACGAGTAAGTCTATGGCCTGCGGCTCGATCTGTCTGAACCGGATGCGTGCAAGGGAGTGCCGTATGGACGGCCTCTGGCAGGGAACGAGACAAGGCGCTTCTCCTCGATGCGATCCCTTCTGCTCGGAGCAGGTGGGGATATGAAAAACACTGCTGAAGAAGTCGCTTCGCCTACCAGGAATCCCTGAGAAAGGTACCCAGCCCACAAACGATAGACATCCACCAAGCGGGCACCCTCGTGGATTATGCTCACCAACACAACACCGACCATTATAATAATAGTGACAAGAATCGAGGTATCCACATCCAGTGCGGCCACAAGCCGTCCTATATCCTTACACGTCTAAATTCCTTGAATTCCCCGCTAGTTACTCTGCCTGTCAGCAACTGTACAGGAACATACCAAAGGCTTGCCGTGATTGCAAGACGAAACTACCTCAGCAAGGAGGATGGGACGTGCTCTTCGATCGATTCCATGAGCGTCAGCATCCGACGCTCAACATCGGCTTCACCCTGCTGCTTTAGCTGTTCGGCCTGAAATAACTGATGGGCAATATTAATCGCTGTCAGAACCGCCAGTTTTGAGGGTGTCGCCGTCTTCATCCCTTGAGCGAGGTTCTTCATATTGTCGTCCACAAACTTTGCGAGCTGTCGCACATAACCCTCGTCAGCCTCGCCGCGTAGACTGTACCGATGGCCGTAGATCTCCACTTCAATGGTCTTAGTCAAGCGCCACCTCCTTTGATTCTTCCAGGCACTCGATCACTTCCATTTCTCCCAAGACCTTCATGACTCTCGCCTTGATGTCGAGACGCTCGCGCTCCCACCGACGATTTTGATCATCCTGCGAGGCTAATCGTTCGCGGGCCGCACGAAGATCGTCTTCGAGAACAGCATTTTTCCTCTTCAATTCCTGGACAAGCTTGACGAGATCTTTGATGCGAGTCTCAACAACATCTAACCGATCCAGCGCCATGGTCAGCTCGGCGGCACCATCCAAATTTCCGCGAACTATAAGAGCTTCACTTACCCTTGTCAAGGAAGCGTAGAGGAACCGAGCCGCAGATATTCGCGATAGCTGCGAAGCACCCGTTTAACGTACAGTCGCGTCTCCTGATACGGGATCAATTCCACAAACTCTTCCACATCGCGATCAGAGTTTGCCGAGATCCACGTGTTCACCACCACTGGCCCCGCATTATAGGCGGCGACGGCGTACATCATATTTCCCGAAAACTGCTCTAACAATTGCCTCAGATACCGGACACCGATTCGAATGTTGGTATCCTGGTCGAAGAGATCCTCGCGCACAACAGCGGGAAACCCCCAACGTTGAGCTACCGCGTTGGCCGTGGCGGGCATGACTTGCATGAGGCCGATGGCTCCAACGCGCGACACCGCTCGCCCATCATACTGGCTCTCTTCTCTGATAATGGCGGCCACAAGATAAGGATCTACACCCTCGATTCCCTGCGACCGAATGGTGGGTAACAGTGCGGTGGGATAGGCCACGCGCCATAACGACGGAGCCACTGGGCCGCCGCTTCGTTCCAATCTATCGCGAAAGTGGAGCCTGGCCAGCCTCAGAGCCTGATGATAGGCTCCGGTTTCGTTCAGCATGGTGGAGAGAGCCAGCAACACGTCTTGGTCTCGGCTGTACCGTTCCGTAAGCACGGCTAACTCTCTGGAGGCATCCTGATCCATCCCGAGGACCTTCAGTTCCGCAGCCCGACGATAGGCGGTTTCTCGTTCGATTTCTGCTCGCCTGTTCGGCGGGAACTTCTCGACGTCCTCCGCTACTAACACCTCGATGCCGGGCGCGGGCGAGGGAATCTCCGCGCGCGGCCTTGCCAACTGACAATAGTACGTGTACACATGCTTCTGGCACAGGCGGACGTAGAGATCCTTCGCCTTCTCGGCCTTGTCACGCTCAAACGCCCTCCCCATCCAGTAGAGGGCTTGCGGTTCGAAGACCGAGTCTCTGGCGTCAACAACCGTTTGCCAAGTGTGAATGGCTTCGTGAAATCGTCCGGCTCTATACTGGACCCAGCCGATTCGCCACAAGGCTTCCACTCGTTGAGAAGGCGGCTCACCCCATTTCACCACTTGTCGATATTGCGCAAGCGCGTCATCAAATCTTCCTTGGTCCTCTAACCAGATTCCTGCGAAGATATGAATGTTGGCCTTCTGCTCCGGGGTAAGAGAAGAAGATTGTGCAATCGAATGGGCTAGCTCAAGGAGCTTGTCGCCCTGTCCCTGACGTAAGTGGATGCGAGCCAGCCACACTGAGGCTTCGTTCGACTCTCCAATTCGGTCGATTACTAAACTGCGAAACACCTCTTTCGCCTGGTCGTACTGCTTCAATCTGACTAAGGACACGCCAAGCTTGAGCCGGGCCTCTTGCCGCCGGGGGTGATGGGGGGCGGCTGCCAGAAACTTCCGGAGTTCCTCGACCGCTTCGGGATGTAATGAGAGAGCCAGAAATGCCTGAGCCCTAGCATAAAGGTCATCGGGACTTGGAGACCATGATTCACCTCCCAACCCTGCAATCAACTTGGCTTGAGACTCAGTGGCTTCAATTGCGTGCGGGTAACGAATCCATATCTGCTTGAGACTTGCACGCGCTTCTGCCAGCCGGTTTTCTCGTAGATGGCAATCGGCCAAGCGCAGGAGTGCATAGGGAGCAGCGGCTTCTTTGTCATTCAAAGCCAGCGCTTTGGCTAACCATTCATGCGCGTAACTGCAGGATGAGGCTTGATACCACGCCTCCCCTGCTCGAAACGCAGCGAGGCCGGCGACATTCGTATCCGGAACCATCTGGGGAATCGATTCAAACATCGCCGCCGCTTGAGCGGCATCTCCCGATTTCAGCAGCGCCTCTCCCATCCACAGCCGGATATAGTCATCGAGTACAGGAAAATCCCGTTGCGAAGCTCTGAGGTATCGCATCGCTACGGCCGGGTCGGTCTTTACGAGAAGGACTCCCGTCAGAAGCCCAGCCCTCCTGGCCCACAGCGATCCAGGATGCTGTTCAGTCACCATGCGTAATCGTTCTACCTTCGAGGCGAGTTGTTGATCTCGAGGAACCATCGATTCCGACCGGTCTTTCCGGATGGCCACCCGGAAACACTGTTCCGCCATGTCGCAGTTGAGATTGGGCGCAGCCTCGCCCGAATGATTCTCCGCAGCAAGTATCAGCCTGGGAATGAAAAGGCTGGCAGATAAAAGGAGCGTTCCGAGAGCCGGCCGTAAGACGCTCATTCGGCGGCTCCCGCCATCATGGGAAGGCAGTGTCGTCATAGTGAACTGGGCCCATTATAGCAAAGCGTCACCACTCAAGCGATGCAACCGATCAATCACTCGTTGCCTTGTTCCGGGAATTTTTGGTGTGTTAGTCTTCCCGTATGACACGTCTCGTCCGGCCGTCCTCTACCACCTCAGCGGCAAATCTCATGGCATTGAGCGCCGTCCAGATGAATGCAATGGTGCAAGAGTTTCGCTGGCCTCCATACCGAACCGAACAAATCTTGCGATGGCTATATCAACAACGCGTTCGTGACATCCATCAGATGACTGATCTCTCTAAACCAGAACGGGAACACTTAATGGCCATCGCATCCATTCGTCGGATTGAGGATTGTCAGATCCTCTCGTCGGAAGACGGAACACAAAAGTTCCTCATGAAACTCGACGATGGTCTCCTGATTGAAACCGTGTTGATCCCTGATGAGGGGCGGCTTACCCTGTGCCTCTCGACGCAAATCGGTTGTACGCTCGACTGTGGCTTTTGCCTGACCGCTACGCTGGGATTGAAGCGAAACCTCCACGCTCACGAAATTGTCGAACAAGTGCTGACCGTGCAAGATCATCTCGGCAGCTGGCAAGTCATTACGAACATAGTGTTGATGGGGATGGGCGAGCCGCTCGCGAACCTCGGCGCTGTTTCAGAGGCCATCGCCCGGATCACCAGTAAGAACTGGGGACTTGGCTTCTCCCCACGACGAATCACTCTCTCGACCGCAGGGCTCGCTCCTCGAATCAAGGATGTGGCCGGTCTGGGTGTCAATCTCGCGGTCTCCTTGAATGCCACGACGGATGATCAACGGGATCGCTTGATGCCGGCCATCAATCATCTCTATCCGTTGAAAGCACTCATGACGGCTTGTCGTAACTA
>JBQTHT010000022.1:0-8240 GCA_052389595.1 Nitrospiraceae bacterium | reverse complement strand
GCCGGAGAAAGCGCAGGTTTTGTCACCACTCTCTCCGGGCGGGCAGATGTCATGCGACCAACAAATCCATCCATCACTCCTCTGAAGGTCCAGGACGACGTCTACCGTGGCGACAAGATCAGCACTGCCGCTCAATCAATGGCTCGCATCCAATTGAGCCAGAGTGCGTTGGTAACTGTGCGAGAGTTGTCCGTCTTGACCCTTACGGACGATCCCGGCCGAGTTCAGGTGAATATCGGAAAGGGGGCGATGGCCTTGGCAGCCGCCCGCCAGTTGATGCGTCCAGGCGAATCGCTGGAGATCAGAACGCCGAATGCCGTGGCGGCCATTCGCGGCACGGTGGTGATAGCCGAAGCCCCGGCGGCCTCCACAACGCGGCATTTCTGCGCCCTGCACAGCACCGAATGTTTCCATGTCCTTAAAGGAGCCATCGAAGTCAGAGCCAACAGCGACGAGCCTTCTCGTGTTGTGAGAGTGAATACTTCAGAGGGCGTGAGTATCATAAATGGGAAGATTGGAGCTGTGGCGCGCATGCCTGACGCTGTCATCGCCGAGCTTCGCACCTTGTTTCAGGTCGATGGCGAGGGCGAGCAAATTCCAACCGCGGGACCCTAAACTGTGTTAGACGTTTCCTGCCCGCCTCCTCACTGGGACCATAGTCTGCACGTCGCGTGTCGTTTTTCCAACGTTCGCCGACCGACCAATCCATTCATCCGGTCCATCCGTAAGGAATAGTAACAAGACACTGCAGCGTCTCAGTTCAGACCAACTCACTATTAAACAGGGAGGATGACCATGAGATCCATGATGATGGGATTGGTGTTGCTTGTCGGGGCGATGACGGTAGTGCCGGGCTATGGGTGGGCAGCGGAAAACTGCGCAACCAAGACTCCTACGACCACGACATCTTCGAACGATAACGTTATGGAGCTTGCACGGGCTAGCGATCAAGCTTCGTCCGTGTCATTTTGACCAACGCGTGACTCGAAAGGCTATGCACGGAGCCGGATTCTCGGCTCCGCGCACCACTACCGCGAGCCGTCCGTCCTCGTCTTCCAACAAACGTTAGCGGATCTGTCGAAACAGCCAGAAGATCACGGCGGAGAGCGCGATCGAGGCCGGTAGGGTGAGAACCCAGGTGAATAAAATATTGCGGACTGTTCCCCACTGCAACCCCGAGCGATTGGCGACCATGGTCCCTGCGACGCCGGAAGACAAAGTATGGGTGGTACTCACCGGCAAGCCCAACGTTTCGGCTGCGCCGATCGTACTCATCGCCACAAGTTCCGCAGTCGCTCCTTGAGCGTAGCTCAGGTGTTGTTTGCCGATTTTCTCACCGACCGTGACGACAATGCGTTTCCAGCCAATCATTGTGCCCATCCCCAGCGCGATAGCGACGGCCACCTTCACCCAAGTGGGAATGAATTTGGTGGCTTGGTCCAGTGTGGACTTGTACCGTTTGAGCACATCCTGATCGGCAGGGGTCAAGCGGAGGCTGTCCTGTTTGAGCAACAGGCGTAGTGATTCTCCGACCAAGTACATATCATTGCGCACGTTCTTGACTTGATCAGCCGGCACCTTGGCCAACGAGGTGTATTCTGCGACATTGCGTGCGATGTCGCCGGCCAGGTACTTCAAAGCTGGAATCATAATGGTGGAAGCAGCTCGCGTGCGGAGATAATCGGTTAGGACCTGACGGGAGGAGTCAGGGATGTCGGCAGATGAAGTATGGTCGTGTCGTTCGAGTACCGTCACGGCTTGCTGGGACACCTGTTGAAATGCGACCAAGTCACGCTCGCTCACGGCGTGATTCAACGCATACGCTGTCGGGACGGTGCCGATCAAAATGAGCATGATGAGCCCCATCCCCTTCTGCCCGTCATTGGACCCGTGCGCGAAGCTGACCCCGGTGCAGGTGAAAATAAGGATGCTGCGGATCCACCAGGGAGGGGGCTGATTGGGCTTTGGCGCCTGATAGAGGCCGGGCGTGCGAATGAGGAATTTCGTCAACAGCAGTAAGAGCGCGGCCAGCGTGAAGCCGATGAATGGAGAGAGCAACAACGATTTGCCGATGTTCGCGGCCTGGCTCCAATCGACTCCGCTCGTGCCGGAACTCCCCGTCATCAATTGATTCATCAAGCCGACTCCGATGACAGAGCCGATCAGGGTGTGCGAACTGGACGAGGGCAGACCAAAATACCACGTGCCGATGTTCCAGAGCATAGCCGCGATCAGCAGCGCAAACACCATGGCCGTGCCGGCCTCGTTACCCACCTGCAGAATCAGTTCCACCGGGAGGAGCGACACAATCCCATAGGCGACCGCCCCCGACGAGACCAGGACACCGAGAAAATTGAAAATGCCGGACCAGATCACCGCAATATTGGGCTGGAGCGAGTTGGTATAGATGACTGTGGCTACGGCATTGGCCGTATCGTGGAAGCCATTTACGAATTCAAAACCCAGCGCAATGAGGAGGGCCATAGCCAGAAGAGCAAACGGGAACGCGACAGGCGAATGGATACCGGTGAGGTCCGCGAGAAGATGCGAGGCCGCATAAATTCCGCCGCCCAGAATGACGGCGATGAACAGACCGCTGGTCCACCAAGCGGTGAGGGGACGCGCATCAGTTTGTTCGAGCGCGGCCAGTTTCGTTGTCGTCAACGCATTGACTGAAAGCGGGAACTCTTCCATCAATATGCTCCTGAGTCTAATTTGAGAATGACAGATTCGCGCGGATACTACCAAGGATGGAATGACCTGGAATGTTAAGAATAGGTTAAGTTTGTGTTAACTCGAAGACGAGGGCTCGTTTTTGGTTCAGAAGCACCGATGCGTAGGCCCATGACCTAACAATATTAGGGGTTGGTGTTGCGCGAATCACGAGACTGCAACCCGGCCAGCAATCGTTCAGCTTCCGGTTTGAATGTCCTTGCCCAGGTGTAAGGATAATGGGGGTGGTCGGCGTGAATGATGGCCAGCAAGTGCTGACGGGCCTCGCCGATGCGATCCTGTTTTATCAAGAGCTTGGCGAGTAGCAGATGCGCATTGGTGTAGTAACTGTCTGAAGCCAGTGCTCGACGGAGATACTCTTCGGCCGCGGTAGTATCGCCGCCAAGAAACCACGGCAGTTCCGCAAGCAGCCCACCCATCATCTGTAAAGCAGGCGCGTGGCTCGGAAGAAGCTCAATCGCCCGCGCGACGTGAGCCTTGATTTCCTTCACGATAAGCGCCGCGGAGGTCAACCCGTTGAGCCTGGCGGCGCTCCCAAGGTTTGCGGCATAGAGGAAATGGGCGTCGGCGTTCGCATCATTGAGTTCAAACGCTCTCTTCGCCGCCATTGCACCCTCTGCATAAGCGTTCCGGCGCTTTTCCTCGTCCGTCAGGAGATCATCTGCAAGGTTGAGATAGATCTCGGCTAATTGCGTCAAGAGCGTGACATTGGAGCTATCTTTGGACAGAGCCGACAAGGTGGAGCGCAGCTCTCGTTCGAGCGACTGGGGGTAATCCGGGGGAATGGAATCGTGCTGGACGAAGGCTGGTGGTAGGTCGGTGCAAACCGCGCACAGTGCACTAGTCATGATCCAGAAAGAAACGACGAACAAGCGGCGGGTCAAATCCGACTCTTGAGGACAGAGAAGGAGAGAGTCGAAGTTGTCACGTGGCTGCGGCCGGTATAGAGAAAGATCGTCAGCCAGATTGCCTGGAGCGCCACTATCGTCTCTGGATGCCGCAAATTCTGAAGCCCGAGCAGAAGGTCGGGAGCCGCGCTGCTTGTACTCTGGAATGAGAGCGCGACGATCAGCGCGTAAAACGCTCCCAGCAGGGCGAGAATTTGATACACAGAAAGATCACCTTCTCCACGGTGATCTGCCCTGAAAAACTCCGAGACTACTCGCCATAAATGTGTCACGAGCGCGGTCGCGATGAATGCCGCAAAGACGTAACCATACAAGAAGAAGGCGAGACCCAGCAGCCCTGCTGTGACATAGAGAACCGCCGTGATGGCCTGGATGGGAATCACCGGCACCGATTCCAAGCACCCTTCGTAGGCGATTTTTTTCGTGGGACCCTCGAAGGCAAAGTGGTAAGTACGAAAGATCGTGTTCATCCAAGGGTAACTCGAAGTGACAGGCTTTCCGTAACAGCATCCAAAGCTGATGCAGGCTAGGCGGCCGGTACCCTCTCCCATCGCATAGGCGATCCCCAGGACTGACAGAGTCTCCAGGATGGGCAACCTAAATCCCCACACAGCTCCGATGCTGGAGTTAGTCGCCATGATCAGCCAGGGCGCAGCAATCAGTCCCACGAACGAGGCCCCACCGATCGTGAAGGTATAGGCCTTGGCTTCAACGGCCTTGGCGATGAATTTCGCCGAGGGAATGCACAGGCCAAGGAGCAGGGCCACAAAGATGACGGTCCCGCGTAATGAGATCGATAACGATCCTAGGAGCACGATTACGAACATCACGGCGATGGTCACACCGTTGGCAGTAAATAGACCATAGTATGTCAGATTCAAACCGGTCCAGGTTCCATCGGCACGCTCCTGTGCAGGTATCGCGGCGAGAATCTGCCAGCCCTTATGGGGCAGCGTACGAAACGCCCACCAGAAAAGCACTCCATATCCGGAGGCTACGATGGCCAGACACAATTCATTGACCATGGGCGACATTCTCGAGCCGGCGTTCCTCCCGACCACGAGGAATGGCTCGTGCCATGGTGGAACGGACTTTGATGTCTGTTTCAATCAAGGGCTTCCCGAACCCCTGTGAGAACCGGCTCCGGACTCCGGAGCGGGACAGGTTGTGAATCAAGTCTTCGCAAAATTCAACGCGCCCCTGCTGAAACACCAAAACGGTCGTCGAGCTGCCAGGGTGGTACAGGCTCTTTGGTTGCCCCTTGCTGATGAACATGCCGTGGACGATCGGTCGCGGGCACTGGTAGCGGACTGGGCTATAGCATTGTTCGATGCGACCAATCATCAACGCCACTATTTCAATCATCGCCACCAATCCGATTCCGGAACCATTCGGGACATCGGTGTCGAGGATCGTCACCACGCGCGCATTTTTTGAATAGGGTGTGACGATGGATACTACCGATCCTGGGTTGCAGGAGTGGTAGCGACCTGCAACTTCATAGAATGCGCGGACAGTCCCGGCCACCGGTGTGTGATTGTAGTGGTACTTGTCGGGTGTCAATCGGAAGATGGCGAAATCACCTGCGTCAAAAGCGGCCGGCCAGTTGTGGTGTCCCTTCCCGAAAAGCTCCTCGAATTCAAAGAACTTGCCTTTCAGGAACAGGGCTGAACTCTCAGCAAAGGATCCGACGAGGACGCGCGCATCGCAAGGGGACACGATCGCCTCAGGGTCGCAATCCATGGGCCGGACATCCCAATACCGTAGTTGGCGCTCAAAAATCTTTCGCGGTGAGTCGAGTGTTTTTACAGGGTCGACACATTCCGTGAGGTCTGCCCCCAATGACCGGATGAATCGGTTGACTCCCACGCGCGTGGCGCCGATGGGCAAGCCGTAGTTCAGGAACCCGAGCACTTGCGAGGCGCGCGCGGAGGTCAACGTGCGAAGGAGCCATGTTTCGTCTTCCCAGGGGGAGGCATACATCCATCGAAGCAATGGATCGGCGAAGAGCCGTTCGGTCCGTACCTCCGCCGTTTCGCGGTCGATGTATTGGTGCTCCATGGAGGCAATCATGAGACGACGGACCTCCTGCGCCCGGCCTGGTTCATATCCCGTTCAATCGCGATCAGGGTCAGGTGGATGTATTGACGCAAGGAATGCTCGTCGATCGTTTCATCCAATAGCCCTTCCTTGGCCATCGCCAGAAATTCGGCTGTGTCGCGCTGCCCGATCACCGAGATAGCCATCCGCCGATAGCGTTGGGCGCGCGTATCCGCGGCTGCGTCAATCTCAATAAAATCATGTTCCAACAGGTCGACAGCTTCGCGCAGTTGCCGCACGCGCAGCGTGTTTCGATAATACTGTTCGGCTGCGAGATTGAATTCCTGCCCGGACAACTGCATCGCTGAACGCGTGCCGGTTTTCTTGAGAATGTCGGCTGTGACTTTCCCTGAGGCCGCATGCTGTTCAGGGTCATCCAGCCGTTGGCGAAGGTTGAGGAGGGTGTCGCGTAAGTTGAAGGCCTCGATCAGATCGGGTGCCTCCTCTTCAATCGTGGAGACGAGGGCCTGGCAGTAGTCTGGGAGGCGAACCCGCAAATATCCGGTGTATCGACGGCTGGGACGGCTCTTTTGGGTCTTGGCTAGAATCTTCATCAGAAAATGGTTGGGGCTGTCCGTCCGTACGTTGCACGTTTGGACGCCGATAGCCGCCGCGAACATGAGTTGGCGACGCTCACTTTCAGCCGAGGGGTCATCGGGAATGTCGGTATGTCGAACAATACCCTTCGCGATGTACTGAAAAGCCAGCCCGGTCAACAGGGCCTGCAGATTGGCCGCCGCCGAGAAATCTTCCAGCAGGCTCGGGAATAAGCTGTAGTGTCGGCCCTCAAAACCCGAGAAGCCCATCACTGAGAAGGCGCGCAGTTTGTACAGCAGGTAGAGCGACATGGATTCGTCAAACACCCCCAGCTGCGCCAAGTCGGCCTTCAGCCGCTGCTCATTATCCGGGGCGCCGTCTAACGCTGGACTCTGGTCGGTACTCAGCAGGGCCACCAAATAATCAATTAATCGAAAGTCTGGGACAAAGTCCCCTTTGAGCCCGAAGAACACACTGGTCAGTCGGTCGAGCCACAGGGGACCTACCGGCGTCATCGGATGCCCGAACACGCTCACGCCGGCTTTCTTCTTCCACCGGCGCCACAACATGCGTAAATGGGTGAAGTCCAGTTCGTGGGGGAGAAAGCCGAGCGCTTTCTCTGGATGGAAATCCCAGAAATCCAATCGATACGGCGCCGCGCTGTAGGTGCCGACGAACAGCGGTAGGAAATGCTCGACAATTTTGATGACGAGATCGCCGATACACTTTTCCTTCATACCGTCGTAGTCAAGGGACCCATTGGCCTGCAGTTGAGTCAGCACACGGCTGCCGAGGCTGAGATGCGTGCCATTGTTGGCCAGGCTGATGTTAGACGTGCTTGGGAGCACGACCAAATTCCTGGTGATGATGCCGGCATCCTTGAGCTTGATTACCGCATTTAATTGGCTGCGAGACAGCACTTGATGGCAGAGGTGCATATATTTGTGTTTGTCCTCTCCACGATCCCAGCCGGACAGGCAGGGATTCATGAAGAGTTCTCGGTAGAAAGAATCGGAAATGAGATTGTTCAACTCCTTCTGGCGAATCGGCGGGTGCGGCGCGAAATAAACCATCACCCGCTGCCCGGATTCCGAGAGCCTGAACCGCCGGTTGGCATACATGGTCAGAAGCTGAGTTAGAAGAAACCGCTTGGCGGTCTCAACCGCGATCGCTCGACCCATGTGTGTCGCGGGACTCAAAGGAACCACGTAGAATGAGAACGTTTCCGGCGAGCTGTTATCGTTGAGAAAGTGCCTAAGAAGTCGGCGTCCCAACGCCTGGATGGAGATCGGTGCGGACTGCTCGTCGCTCGTCACTTGCGCCAGAGCCAGCTTGAGGAGATAGCTCACGGGGATCCGGAGACAATCCTCGCCACGGTGGGAGATCAAGAATCGGGGCAGGTCGCTCCGAGTCGAACCATGGGAGTTTTTCTTGTTGGCCAGAAGGTCCTGACTCACGATACGGGAAGTATACGGGGACAAATTCGCCAGTGGCACACGGACCCAAGAGTTCTCCCAGACCTGGCGCTGGTTCTTGTGTAGATATTCCTCAAGTTGAGCGATGACGCGTTTGGGGCTGTCGCCCGCTGCGGCTCGTTTGAGAATGTTGCGAAAATAGTTCGAGGCTTCCAGCGTCAGCGGCAAATCCACCTGATGGGGTGATCCAACGACGACCGCCTGCAGCTCGTTTTCTGAACCAGCCGTAATGTCTTCGGCTGAAAAGGGGAGAGCCGAGAGATGGAGGTCGGCTAGGATCTGTTGCTCATCGCGAGGCGGCCTGACCGGTTGGCCATTCCAAGGCACGAGGGCGAGGGTGCCGGAAGAAGATTTAGACATCGGTGTGCTTCCCTCTCTCCTTCGAAGCGGAGTCTCCATAGAAGAGGAATGCTCACCCTAGTCTAGTAGGTGTGTATTAAGCCCACGTTAACAATTGGCTAACTAGGTGTTAATCAATGGCTGGTAT
>JBQTHT010000021.1:0-5371 GCA_052389595.1 Nitrospiraceae bacterium | reverse complement strand
CCACTCAGATCGGCCCGTCAGTTCATGCTGAACAGAACGTAACCGTCACGACCGTGATGAAAGATGGTTCAACGATTGGCGGGCAGAGAATTAAATACCCTCGAACCGATAAGGCGGAGATGGTATCGGCCATCATTGAAATTCAACCAGGGAGCGAGAGTGGCCGTCATATGCATCCAGTTCCCACGTATGTTCATGTGCTAGAGGAAACGTTAACGGTGGAATTTGAGGATGGTTCTCACCAGACATTCGAAGCCGGGAAAGGATTTTTGGAGGTTGTGAATACCTGGCACAACGGAAAGAATTTAGGCGACAGGCCGTTAAAGTTCCTATTGGTCTTCGCAGGTGAAGAGGAGAAACCTAATCTTATCCGACCAGAAAAGAAGACATCTGACACAACAACGTAACCCAAGGATTTGAACCTTAGTTTCTCCCTCCCTCATCATCAAAACGATAAATAGACCCCGATGCCGACGCTCTGGATCTTTTGGGCGAAGAACTGTCCATAGGGATTGAAGCCGTGATAGTAATTCACCAGGAGACGGAAACGGCGGAAGCGACCGGAGCGATGCCATTCCAGACCACCTGCCACGTTCGTGTTGATGCTCCACTTCAATTCCTCAAATGTTTTGAAGTCTGCTCCCATGATGGGAGTCATGCGAAGATCCAAGATCGGCGAGCGGAAGGCCGGGCCTCGGAGTTCGAGGCCCCATTGGACTTTTATGGGATCCAAAGTGGCGGGCACTTTATGGACCAAATAGCCGCCGCCCGCATACAGCCGGCCCCACCCCCCTGGAGCATCGAGCGATACAATGGCTTCGGCTTCTTCGAAACTGAGGCTGATTCGTTTGATCTCTGGATTCGCAAGAAGAAACTGATCCCCGAGATGGCTGCTCTGGTGGAAGACTCGAACCCGGGCTGAGACGAGCCCACTACGCCACGAAACAGGCACTCCGATCACGTAGTCCGCGTTGATGAGTTCATTATCAGACAGATTGAACTGCGCAAACACGCCACCAAGAAGGCCGACCTGCCACCCGTCACAGCCGTTCCGTCTTCCAACCAACCCGAAGTTTTCGCCAAACGCAACGTTGCCGATGTTGAACGATTGATTCGTGTCATGTACGCGCGCGGCTTGATACGAGGCGAAGAACTGTGGCTGCTTCAGATCAGCCAGGAGCGGCCGAAACACATCGTTCTCGGGAAAGGGTTCGAGCGGCGAGGAGCCAACGTTGTCTGAGTGCTCCGTCCCGATCCCTTCATCGCGACAGTCGGCTCTGGACACATCCGCGGTTTTCAATTCTTCAGCGGCCACCGGCATACCATTGAGTGTACACAGCGCCGGAAGGATCGCACACCACGCGAGCCATGATAGAGGACACCGACTCTCTTGAGTGATCCATGCGCGCAGGAACCCTCCCTTGACCTACCGCCGACATCCTCCATGCCGAAGCCGTTTCTAAGCGCGATCGTTTCGCGTCTAGGGCGCTCACCTTCTACCCAGGACCTCCATAACCCAGGAGTCACATACATGCAAGCGTTTAAACTGGAGCCGGCGACTGGAATCGAACCAGCGACCGTCGCCGGTTCGGCCCTGAAGCTTGCCTCATCGGCTCCTACAAAGGGGGCCAGCCCCCTTGTACGATCCCCACGAAGGGGGCACACCCCCTTCGCATCCCCCAGGTCGTCGGTTCAAAGTGCGAACGTAAACTGGAGCCGGCGACTGGAATCGAACCAGCGACCTGCGGTTTACGAAACCGCTGCTCTACCAACTGAGCTACGCCGGCCGGCCTGTGATGAGGAAGGAATGTGGAGAGGAGGCATGATACCGAGGCGGCGGTGGCCTGTCAATCGAGAGGCTGGGCGGGCTGCCTTACTTCACCTTCGTGAGCGGAAGCGAGCGCAACGAGAATCCTTGGCCTTGGCCGGGGATGCATACAGGTTCCTGCGCATTCCCATAGTGCCCCTTCGCCATCGTGTGGACGTGCTCTTTCACATAGGCGCACAGTTCTCCGGTGAGCACCTTTCCATTGTGGTCGGCATCAGCCGCTCCACGTAGACCCTTGAGGAGAAAGTACGTGAACAGTCCATGCTGGCCTTGGTCATAGGGATGGGCTTCCTGGAGCGCAGGATTGCCCACGATCCACATCAGTTTGTCATGGTTCGCAGGGCCTTGTCCGTCCCAGAGGGGAGGGGCCGTGCGTATTGGATCGGCGCCGGGAGATGGTTCAAGTGACACTTCCAAAATCAATACAGCCTGCTTCATGGGGGTGCGTGCCAGCGCTCCCTGCAATCGGCGCAAGGAGAATGCCCTGCTCTGACTCATCGCGCTTCCATCATAGGGAATGAGAGACACGGCTCCTGTCGCGGCATCGACGAAGGCTCGCCCCGCAAAATAAATAAGGGCGATCGTCGTATTGTCCGCGTGCTTTGGCAACCACTCTTCGAACACGTCGGCTAAATCATCCTTGAGTGCCTGTCCATCCACCAACAGGCGGACTCGATTCGCAGGAATTCCCCCCGCAGTCGAAAAATATTTGGCGACCGTCTCTGCATCGCGACCGGCATATTTGACGGCCGGGACGACGGGATCGCGAAAGCTCCCCACACCGATCACGATCCCAACCGCTGTCGCCTGTTTAAATCCGACGGACGCCTTCGGCACTTGATCCACATCTACGGACAGGACCTCCACGTCTTCAGCTTCACCGGGTTTCAGCGCCATCAGAAATTTCTTCGACGGCGGCAGGTGCGCCCCGGGGGACGACGATCGGAGCGAGAGGACCAGTTCACCCTGTTCCACCTCTTTGATGAAGAGCGGTTTCGCAGTGGCCTTGACACGTTTGATCTCTCCCGGTTGGAGATCGCCGATCTCAACACGACCAGGAAACTGCCGCGCCAGCGATGGACTTCCATCGATCAGCATTTCCACCTCGCGAGCCACGGCGGGCCCCTCATTTTTCACCTCGATCTCGGCTGTCACCGTCTCCCGATTCTCCAACACGTGGTTGCGGTTGTCGTCGAGAAGAATCGTGCGGAATGACAGTGTCGGCCCCTCCCCTGCCGTCGTCACCGGTGCGCTACTGGACGTAATAGACGGTATTATGACGTCCGGCGGCGGAGGCGTGGGAGAAACCGGAGGTGGGACAGCGGCCGTTGGTTTCGCTCCAGCCTTTCGGGCTTCTGCTGTTTCGCGAATTTTCGGCGCCGTTCCGAGCTGCTTCGTCATGCCCTCGACGACCTTCTCGATCGCCTCGTTCGCCACCTTGTCGAGCCCGCGCAGATCGCAGACGTTGTCCTCCGTCTCGATCTCTCCGTGATAGTTACTTTGCAGCTTTTTCGTGAACAGGACCGTACCCGCCGTGTCCGTGTAGGAGAAATCGAGACCAAGCGTCACGTTCGCGGGGTAGGTTCGCTTGCCCTTTCGCGGAACAAACAGATCCACCTCGCTGAATCCCAACGCCACATCCAGATACCCGTCGGAAAGACCGGTTCCGGGTTTTGGATCGCCCGTCTGCACCCGTTCGAATGCGAGGCCTGCGCCTTTGGTCAGCGTGTCTTTGAGTGGTTTGCTGACGGACAACGACTGTTGCTGGCCACACGCATCCTTGTAGGCAAGACCAGCGCTTTCCACTGTGGGATCGAATCGGACTTGCACCGTGAGCGGCAAGTAATAGCCGGTGGTGGACCCGTCTCGACCGGCAAAGAGCCCGCAGGCAGGCAGACCGATCAGGAAGACCAGAGCAACGAGCGAGCGAAGCACGCCATGGGCAGAAAGGTGCCTTCGCCGGATGACGGGCTTACAGACACACACAAGCGTGGTTATACCGGAAACGGGGGATGATAACAATGACGAGGCTTTTGGACTCGCCGGAGCCCTCCCGGAATTGACAGGCGGAAGGGCGGCGGCTTAAGGTTCGACATGGCCCAATCGCTGGACCATTCTTCTCGACTCCGTCGCATACAGGGAATTCCCTGGCAGCCGTTCATACAGTTGATCCGCCTGCGCAACCAATCCGGCACTTTGCTCCTGATGCTGCCCACACTCTGGTCGCTGACGCTAGCCACACAGGGACGGCCGTCGATCGGGTTGCTGGTCATTTTCATCATCGGATCATTTCTTATGCGCAGCGCAGGTGTGGTCTTGAACGACGTCGTCGATCGCTCCTTCGACCGACAGGTCACTCGAACGCGGGAGCGTCCGTTGGCGTCCGGGCAAGTGACTGTTCCGCAAGCCCTTGCCGTGACCGCCCTACTCGTGCTCCTCGCCGCCGCGCTTGTCCTTCTGCTTCATCCTCTGGCCATCCGGATGAGCCCGATGGGGCTGTTGCTGGCCGTCCTCTATCCCTACTCGAAGCGGTTCCTTCGCATGCCTCAAGCTGTGTTGGGCCTCGCCTTCGGCTGGGGCGTCGTCATGGCCTGGGCAGCCGCGCGTGGATCTCTCGATCCGTCCGCGTGGCTCTTGTATGCGAGTACGCTCTGCTGGGCTATCGCCTATGACACGGTCTATGCGCTGCAGGACCGAGACGATGATGCCCGAATCGGCGTGAAGTCCTCGGCACTGTTATTTGGCTCCTGGACTTGGTTGGCGGTCGCCATCCTGCTTGCCATGATGGTACTTCTCCTGGCCGCCGCTGGTCGAATGGTCGGGATTGGCGTACTCTTCTACGTCGTGCTGGCAGCCGTCGGAGGGTTCTTCGTGCGACAGGTCTTGGTACTACGTGGGCCGGTCTCTGCCCAGTCTGCCTTGACCATGTTTCGGCAACATGTGTGGGCGGGATGGGCCATTCTCACAGGAATCGGAATCGGCTTTTGGCAGATTAGCTGACGGGCTTCTCAATCGGTTTCTCCGGTTTAGGCGCGCGCAATGTATTCAAATACATCGATACCGCTTTCGCGTCCGCATCGCTGAGCCCCAAGTTCGGCATACGAGTTTCCGGTTTCATGGCCTGAGGATACTTGACCCACCGATAGACCCAGGTGGGATTGAGCCGAAAGCCGGCTCGATCCAGCGCCGGGCCGACCTTGCCACCTTCTTCGCCCACTTGGTGGCACCCGTTACAGCCGTACTTGTTGTTGTAGAGCCGCTTGCCGACCTCGGCTTGCTGGGTCATCAGTTCCGGCGTCACCGTGAGATCCGGTCTCGCGACACTCAAGCCCTTCCCTGGACGGATAGTGAAGGAATTGACGGAGGCCTGTGCTTTGTCCAGGTCTTTTTTGGCCGCGACCATCGCCTGCTGTTCTTTTGCGTAGGTCGACTCGTCCACTTCGATGTTCTTTTTCTCGGCCTCGTCGCCGGCCTTTTTTTCGGCTGCTTCGTAGGCCGTTTTGGCCTCCTCAAACTTGCCCTGAGCCGTTTTCAGATTCTCTT
>JBQTHT010000020.1:0-13024 GCA_052389595.1 Nitrospiraceae bacterium | reverse complement strand
CTGTCCCGGATGGATGCGATGCGACAGTCCTCCCCACGGATTGTCTGCATGGTACTGTCGAGAACGCGAACATCGCCGTATTCGGCGCCCGACGCTTTGATGCGGGTGAGCGCCCGCTCAGCCAGGTCGTCCCACTGTGGTCGGTCATTCATGTTCATGTCGGCTCCATCCTGCCAAACTCCATGCTCACATTCAATGTGCCCATCAAAGAATCCTCGCTCACTTGGTTTCCTGTTGTTCGATCGATTACCATGCGTGCATGCTTCCTGCTGAGCGAACCGCACGCCAACGGATCATGGAACTCATCACGGGAACCCTGCTTTCTTCTCGACAACTCGCTCAACTGGTCGGAATACCCGAGCGACAGGTAGAGGATCATCTGGTCCACATCGTCAAGTCGCTTTCACAAGATCGAGCGCGCGGGTTCATCCTTGACCCGTCGGAGTGCCAGGATTGCGGCTTTGTGTTTCGAGACCGTATCCGCCTCACGCGCCCGAGTCGCTGTCCTCTCTGCCGAAGCGAAGCGGTCACGGCTCCCCGCTATGGAATCCAACCACCTCTCGAACGGCAGTATTGAGTGGGCACGTCGGAACACTTAGAGTTTCTTTATCCTCTGCACGATGGTCGAGCGGGTTGGGATATTTCGCTTGGTCATGGCACATCGTTGGGTTATCTTCGTAGGAGCAACACCTTGCAGCGAACAAGCTCATGCTTCGATTAGACAACTTCAAGCACGATCTCTTTGCCTCGATTGCCGTCTTTCTGGTGGCGCTGCCACTCTGTATGGGCATCGCGGTCGCCTCTGGCGCACCGCCGGCCGCTGGGATTATTACCGGAATCATCGGGGGACTCCTTGCCGGATCGTTGGCCGGCTGTTCTCTGCAAGTCAGTGGCCCGGCGGCCGGTCTCACGGACATCGTCTGGGATTTGATCCAGACCCATGGGATGGAAAAGGTGGCCATCATCATCCTGATGGCGGGAATTATTCAGATGCTGTCGGCCTGGCTGCAGCTGGGGCAATGGTTCCGGGCAGTCTCTCCCGCGGTCGTGCACGGCATGCTTGCCGGCATCGGCGTGTTGATCCTCGCCAGCCAATTTCACGTAATGATCGACGACCTGCCGAAAGGCGACGGGCTGGCGAACATCCTCACGCTCCCCTCGGCCATTTGGAAAGGCTTGGTTCCCGACGGCGACATCTCCACCAGCCACCACATTGCCGCACGAATCGGGATCCTGACGAT
This sequence comes from Nitrospiraceae bacterium, assembly GCA_052389595.1. Lineage (GTDB taxonomy): Bacteria > Nitrospirota > Nitrospiria > Nitrospirales > Nitrospiraceae > JBQTHT01. The sequence goes on along the minus strand of JBQTHT010000020.1, from coordinate 11,783 downwards.
CCTGACCATCGTCGGGTGGAACGCGTTTGCGCCGAAGAAGCTGCGCGCGATACCGGCCGTACTGATGGGTGTGAGTCTCGCGACTCTCTGGACCTCGGTTCAACACCTACCCGTCAGTCAAGTCAAAGTCCGGGACAATCTCCTGAGCGTCATTCAGTTGCCGAGTGGGGATGAGATGGCACACATCCTCGATCCCTCGATGTTGGCACCCGCGGTCGCTCTGGCGTTCATCGCGAGCGTGGAAACATTGTTGTCGGCCACCGCCGTCGACCAACTGCATACCGGTCCCCGGACTCGGTACAACCGCGAGTTGTTCGCTCAGGGGGCCGGCAATATCCTGTGCGGGCTTTTGGATGCGTTACCCATGACAGGGGTGATCGTGCGCAGTGCGGCCAATGTTCAGGCGGGTGCTCGCACCCGCCTCTCCACCGTTCTGCATGGCACATGGCTTCTGCTCTTCGTCTCGTTTCTCCCATCCGTGTTGCGACTGATCCCCACAGCCAGTTTGGGTGCTGTGCTCGTGTTCACAGGGTATAAGCTGATGAACGTCCAGGCAATCAGAGAACTGAAGCAACACGGACGGAGCGAGGTGCTGATCTACACCGCCACCTTAGTGACCATCGTGACGACCAATCTGCTCACCGGCGTACTGGTGGGAGTCGGACTCGCCGTTGGCAAGTTGCTCTATACCACGCAGAACCTCGACGCGCATTTCGCGGACGATCCGATCACGGGTAAGCTCACGATGCATTTGAGCGGGATCGCGACGTTCGTGAGCCTGCCGAGACTGGCGACCTCACTGGAGGCAGTTCCGCCCTATGCCGAGCTGCACTTCAACTTCGATTCGCTGCGTCACATAGACCATGCCTGCCTCGATCTCTTGGAGTCTTGGAAGAACATGCACGAAAGCACCGGCGGTCGCGTGGTGCTGGACTGGAACAAGTTGCGCGGCCGGTCTTTTGAGGGTCGACAGAGCCATCGGTCATCCGACAGCAGAGTGGCGAGGCTTCTGGGTCTCTAGGCTCGACTGCAGAGGGGCCGAACATACCGGATACGTTTTTGACTCAACAATCCCCGGAGGTCACGCATGAACCGCCCTGCCCAGATGGTACTTCCTCTCCTGGTCCTGGGCTGGGTGAGCTGCACCGAATAAGGCGGATGAGTTATTCGAAACGGCCCAGCTCGAGGAACGGCAATATAACCAGGCACACGCCTTCAGCTCTATGAACAGCTTGTGAGGGAGCATCCGAAGAGTACGCCGGGGATCAAGCCCAAAGAGCGCTTAGCGCAGCTGAGCCAGAATAGCGTGATTCAATGAGGCTTGGGAAACCACGGAACGAACGCACTCGTCGTCCGCTGATAGTCTCGATACGCCTCTCCTCGACTCCGCAACGCCTGCGCCTCTGCGAGCGGAATGCCGGTGACTTTTAATAACGCCCACCCCATCGCCGCCGGTCCAATCAGCGTCAAGCCCCAGTTCGGCAGTCCAATTCCCATCACGACATAGGCCCACCAGTGGAGCCATTCAAAGAAATAATTCGGATGGCGTGAATAGCGCCACAATCCCTCGCGACACACTCGGGTGCGATTCCACGGCTTGGCCCGAAAGCGCGCCAGTTGCCAATCCGCCGCCGCTTCGCCCGTCACCGCCATACACCACAGCAGCACCCCCGCCAACTCCCAGAGACTGAACGGTGGTCGAGGGTTCTGCATCACCACGAGGATGGGCAGTGAAAATACGGCGACGGCCGCGGCCTGGAGCTGAAAATAGAGAAACATCTTGGATTGTTCTTGGGCGCCCCATTGCCGGCGCAGCACTTGATATCGTTTATCTTCTTGCCGATCCATGACACGAGTCAGCAAAATGTATAGTCCCAGCCGGAAGGCGTAGATTGCCGCCATCCCCGATACGAGGAGACGTCGTTCCACATCTCCGTGAACAACGATGCCGTACCAGATCGACGCCAACGCGAATCCTCCACACCACCCGACATCCGCTATCGAGGCATTCTTATATAATCGGCGTTGCACCAGCCATAACACCGTCATCATCAACGCAACAACAGCCCATGTCAGCGCAAGCAGCGTCAGTGGATTACCCTGCATGTTCGCCGTCCTCTCGACGACCATCCGCCCAGTCTCGAAAGCTCGGAAGGCGAAACGAGAGTCGCGACTGGACCTTGTGACAATTCAGGGAAAGATCGGGTGGTCGAGTCGGCCCGACATACTCACTCACCGACCCGGCAACCATCTTTGTATCCAGATCGGACCACTGCTGAGCAAGTAACTGTCCAATGTCCCATCGTGACAGACGTTCGGCTCCCGCGAGGTGAAACAGACCGGTCTGGTTGCTCGCCACGAGTTCCCAGACTGCACGTGCCGTGACCGCAGTATCGATGGGGCAGCGCATTTCATCGGTGAACAGTGTGAGAGTTTGCGCCGACTTCCAGGCTCGCCGCATGTCTTCAACAAAGCTGCGGTCACCGGTGGGCGAATGCCCCGCATTGAGACTGGTGCGGATCACCGTATGCTTAGGATTCTGAAGCACGACATGCTCCGCAGCAGCTTTGGTTTCCGCATAGACATTGAGGGGATTCACCTGATCTGTTTCCACGTACCAACCTTGCTTGCCGTCAAACACCTGATCGCTGGAAAAAAAGATGAATGGAATGTCATGCGCTAACTCAGCGAGCCTAGCGGTGACCTCGACGTTCAGTTTGCGGGCCATTGGAGGGTCGTGTTCGCAGGCGCCCGTGCGGCTGAGTGCCGCACAATGAATGACAAGTTGAGGGTTGAGCCTGCGCCAGACCCGACGAACATCCGCATAGTCGGTGAGATCGACGTCGTGACGGGTCAGCCCCAGTACTCGCCATTCCTTTGCCCATAGAGGTGCGGTGTTCATGAGATAATGGCCGATGAGGCCGCCAGCTCCTGTCACGACTGCGACCGGTTTCATCTCGATCGAGGACCCGCCATAATCGCACTCAAATTTTCTTGAGAGGCGGGCCTATCTTCGCAACGTTCGCGTTCCCTTGCAAGGCATCTGTTATGGATCTTCAGCGAATCTGATCGCACAGCGAATGTATGTGCTCTGAAAAGAAAATAGGTGCTGACGGATTGAAGAATGTGGTCAGGTGACGAGTGATCTACGGCTGGTCGACATGTCAGGCCGCGCAATAAAAAGGGAGGTTCCGGTTCACTGTTTCCAGTGAGCCGAACCCTCCCCTCTGACCAGGTGGTCGTTATCGGACCATCTAGTCTTTATTCTCGTTACTTACTTGCCGCCCTCAAATTGCGGAGCTGGACCTGGAGGTAACGCACGCGGGCCGGCTGGACCTCCACCGCCTGCCTTTTCCTCTCCCATCATCCCCCCTGCGGCCGGCTGTTCCGTCACATCTCCCGGTTTGGATCTGTCTATCTTCGATTCCCTCTCCCGCAACGTCTTCATCTCACGATCGACGACCTCCCGCACGTCCGGCGACAGGTCCTGTGAGCTCAAGCCCGGCTGGAGCTGCTCTTTCGTCAGATTCAGCACCACATTCCCTTTGTTCTTATCGACCTTAAAGTGGCTCCAGGCATGGGCTTGCAGTTGGCCCGTGTCGCCGATCGAGATCATGGCATATTCAATCTTTTGAGTTTTCGAATCCATGATGAGCGACTCAATCTTACCGAGTTCTTCGCCTTTAGGGCTCACGACCGTATCACCGATCATTTCATGCTCGACCTCTATCTTTTTCCCCCTGGCTACAGGCATTACCGTATACTTACTGGGGATGCTGCCTTTCTCACCTTTGGTATCTGTAATGTCCGTTTCACCGTGTTTGATCGTTCCCCTTTGCTTTTCCATCGAACCGCTCGAACCGCTTGATGTTGACGGCTCCATCGAATAAGAATAGGGCACCAGTAGGGCGAACAGGCCCACAGCGCTGACCACCATGCTTATCTTCTTCATGGTTCCTCCTTAAATGTATGTTGAGATCGGCACAAGTTTCACATTCCTTTCTCAATGCTCTGCAAGGTAGAGACCTTTCGGTATGCGTCCTCGCTTGGTACGAACTTCTCTAAAACTGAAGGTGGAGCAATAAGTTAGTACGCTGTAAAGATCCGATGATCACTGCCCGAAAAAAATGAAAATGGACAAGCTGTCCAACGGATTAGTCTAATTTTGATTGGATAATGTGCAATCAACGAGAATCCCCACTGGACAGAATGTCCACGTTGGACAATATATCCATATCCAGTATCGACAAATGAATGGACTTTTGTTTCGCTATTGAGTAGTTATGAGTCCTATGAGGATGGGGTTGTCTTCGGCCATATACCTCGCTCGTCAAAGATTTTTCCTTCTTCTCCTGTCTTCATCGGTTTTAGCGATCTTCCCCCTCGCCGCAGCAGCCCTTCCGCAAGCTGACGTGTATCGACAGGCCAAGGCGGGAACCGCACTGGTTGTCGCCGTCAATGATCCCGCCGGGACCGTCTCGTTCGGCAGCGGATTCTTTGTTGATTCTCACGGTCTACTCGTGACAAACGCTCACGTCATCGAAGATCACACCAAGCTCCTTGTCTACGTACGAAACGAGGCCGTCTACGAATCACCGGAGGTTCTCGCGGTCGATCCTGATTTGGATCTGGCCGCATTGCGGATCCCTTCGGAGTCGGTGGCCTCCTTACGACTAGCCTCCGATCTACCGGAGGAAGGGACGGAGGCCATCGCCGTAGGCTATCCTCGCATCACCGATATTCTGCAGATGGGTCTGAACCTTCATTCCACAGTCTTCCCGGTCAACGTGAGCGGCACAGTCATGGGACGCTCACGGACAATGAACCGTCAGGCCACCTTCATTCAGACCACCGCCGGACTGAATTCCGGCAGCAGCGGCGGGCCTCTCCTCCGTCTTGATACCGGCGAGCTGGTGGGGATGGTCGTTCATACTGTCCCGTATATCGGACAGGCAACGGATCGAAAGGGTGCCCTGATTGGGAACGTCATGCTCAAGGCTGGGATCAACTACTCGATCCCGGCCACTGTCATTCGTCAGTGGTTAGCTTCACAACACGTCACACTTCAGGAGGGATCTATTCGTCCTTCAACCGGGGACAAGGTAAGGACGGCGTATTCCTTTTTCTCGACAGGGCATCTCCTGCACACCATTGCCATGGTCATGAAACAAGACCGCGATCTCCTGGAGTTGGCCGTTCGCCATTATAAAACGGCCTTGGAACTCGAACCGAACGCCGCCTGGATCTCCCACAACCTCGGCCTCGCCTATGCAGCGCTCGGACGATGGGGCGAGGCGTTGGGCTCCTATCGTGTGGCTTTGTCTCAGGCTCCGGACGATACAACTTTGCTGACGGAGATGGGAGATGTGTCGCAACGGCTGAAAGAGACGTCCTTGGCCATCACGTTCTACGAGTCCGCTCTTCGGAAAGACCCGTGCTTCGCGCGGGCCCATAACGATCTCGGGATGATTTTTCTGGAGAGCAGCGAGTGGGACAGCGCGATCGCCGCCTTCAGTCGAGCCTCACAATGTCAACCAGCTTCTCCGATCTCAGCGTACAATTGGGGATTGGCGTTGGAGAAAAAGGGATTGCTTGAGGAAGCTCTGAAAGTCTGGGATTCGTATCTTCGACGAGCGGCAACCATTCCGGCACGAGAGAGAGAGTTTGTCGGCAAGATCACAGAACGCGCGATGCTCCTTCAATCCACACTCGCCTCCTCCTCGCCCGCCGTTAGTTCCGGCCATGCGGCCAGATTTATCGATGCCTCTTCTCCTTCCAGTATCAGAAGCCAAAATGAGCGGCCTCCGTCTCCACCCACCTCGCACTAACCGACTCTCAACTGCGGGTCAGCTTCCGATATCGAATCCGGTGAGGACGTTCAGCGTCTTTGCCCAGCCGTTTTTTCCGGTCAGCCTCGTACTCGCTGTAGTTGCCCTCGTACCACACGACCTTGCTGTCGCCTTCAAATGCCAGGATGTGCGTCGCGATGCGATCGAGAAACCAGCGATCGTGGCTGCTCACCACGGCGCACCCGCCGAATCGCTCGAGCCCTTCTTCAAGCGCGCGGAGCGTATTCACATCGAGGTCATTGGTCGGCTCGTCGAGGATGATCAGGTTCGCCCCTTCCTTCAGCATACGAGCGAGATGCACCCGGTTTCGTTCACCGCCGGAAAGATCTTTCACTTTTTTCTGCTGGTCCGTCCCGCCGAAATTGAACTTGCCGCAGTACGCACGTGAGTTGACCTCGACCTTCCCGAGCGGGATCGTGTCCTTGCCGTCCGAGATAATTTCCCAAACCGTTTTGCTCCCGTCCAACGTCCGATCTTGATCCACATACCCCACCTTGACCGTGTCTCCGATTTTCAGCGAGCCGGCGTCCGGCTTCTCTTTCCCGACGATCATCTTGAACAACGTGGTCTTTCCGGCGCCGTTCGGGCCGATGACGCCGACGATCCCTCCGCGAGGCAAGCCGAACGTGACGTCGTCGAACAGCACCTTGTCCGCAAACGCCTTGCTCAGGCCCTTGGTTTCCACGACGATGTCCCCGAGACGCGGGCCAGGCGGGACATAAATTTCCAGATCGTCAACCTGCTGATCTTGTTTCTGGTTCACGAGCTCTTCGTAGCGTGTGATGCGGGCCTTCCCTTTCGCATGGCGGCCTTTGGGGGACAGGCGAATCCATTCCAGTTCGCGTTCGAGCGTCTTGCGTCGCTTCGATTCGGCCTTCTCTTCTTTCTCCAGCCGACCCTGCTTTTGCTCGAGCCACGACGTATAGTTGCCCTGAAATGGAATCCCTTGTCCGCGATCCAACTCCAAAATCCACCCGGCGACGTTATCGAGAAAATAGCGGTCGTGCGTGACGGCGATAACCGTCCCTTTGTATTGCTGTAGGTGCTGCTCCAACCATTGCACGGATTCCGCGTCGAGGTGGTTGGTCGGCTCGTCGAGCAAGAGGATATCGGGTTCCTGAATCAGCAGACGACACAGGGCGACGCGCCGTCGCTCGCCTCCGGACAGGATCTCGATCATCGTGTCGGATGGTGGGCAGCGGAGAGCGTCCATGGCGAGCTCCAGCTCGTTTTCCAACTCCCACCCATTCGCGGCTTCGATCTTCTCTTGGAGTTGGCTTTGCTTCTCCAATAATTTTTCCATGTCGTCCGGTGAGATGTTCTCCCCGAGCTTGTTGCTGACCGCTTCGTACTCGCGCATCAACGCGATCACTTCCTTGCGCCCCTCTTCAACGACCTCCTTGACGGTTTTGGTCTTGTCGAGTTGCGGCTCCTGGTCCAACAAACCCACGGTGTAGCCTTTGGACATCGTGATCTCACCGACGTAGTTCTTGTCCGCGCCTGCGATAATGCTCAGCAGCGAGCTCTTGCCCGACCCGTTTAGCCCCAGCACGCCGATCTTGGCGCCGTAGTAGAACGAGAGATAGATGTCCTTTAAGACCTGCTTCTTCGGCGGATACACCTTGCCGACACCGATGAGTGAAAAAATGATCTGTTTATCGTTGATGCTCATGAGCTCCTTTGTGTGTCGCTCGATGCGATGAAATGGGACGCCACGATAGCAAAAGCTCGGTGTGATTCACAAGCCGAGAAGTCAGGCCGGCTGAGAGATCGAATCACGCGGAGGGTGGCTTGATCGGCGTGCCCGGCTCTTTGCTCAAGGCCAGCAGGAGGAGCGCGGGCACGCCCAGACGACGGTTCCACTGTGGACGGCGGGCAACCAAACGGGCATCGACCACCGGTTCGTGCCTCTCGAGTAGTGTCAGACCCGCTTGGTGTATCGCTTCGGTTATCGCGACCGTTGCATGAATCATTCCGAGCAGGCATCGTTCAGACTCGCCTGCCCTGAATCGTACTGCCGGTCCCGTCAACCGTTGCATCTCCGGATGAATCCCGGACACGATGGCCTGTCCGCCTGGGACGAGAACTCTCGCTACTTCTCGAAAGAATCGATGAAGGTCGATGACATGGTCGAGAACCAGCCCGGACAGCACACAATGAAAGGTGCCGCTCTGAATCGGTAGTCGGTCTGCGAGCGCCTGTACCCACGCGGCACGGAAAGGCGGCTTCTCTCGCCTGGCTCGAACAAGAAGTCTAGTGTGCGGGCCGATAGTACACATCCAGCCAAGGGGCCACCGTTTGACTATTGAAGGTCATGGCTTCGAGCCGAGCGAGGGCGCGGCAGAGCGACTTGATGGTGCGTTCCTCTTCCACCGCCCACTGGTGGGTGTGCTGGTCCGCCAGGCGCACGAGCGTCTCCGGATACACAGCCACCCGCTGCAGCCCATGACGATGCATCAATCGGTCGAGGGTTTGAAGGGAATACCCGTACAAATAGGGAAACCCCAGCAAATTGTTCCAGGCCATCGCCGCCTTCAACCACCATGACAATGGGCGCGGCAGCCGGCGCACCCAGGTCTCAGCCAATCGGAAGCAGGCGCCGTTCGGTACGCGCACGATGAGAACCCCCTCGGGGCGTAAGGCACGGCGCGTGATCGTCAATGTCGGGTTCGGGTCAGGCAGCTGATCAAAGGTATTCCAGATCGCAATGCCGTCGACAGATCGGGGTTTCAGCAAAGCCTCTGCCAGCGTCCCGTGATGAACACGAAGACCGCGTTGCCGGCAAAACGTCGTGACCTCTCGGCCTGGATCGACTCCCATCATGTCCCACCCGCGCTCTTGTCCGGCCGTCAGAAATCCGCCTACAAAACTACCGACCTCGACCACGTGGGGAGCGCGATCATGCGCCAACCACCGGTCCACCGTCTCGGCTTTTTCTCGAAAAAAGTCCAGTTGATTGTGCAATGCGGCCCTCAGATGCTCCTGACCGTAGCGCTCCTGAGCATACGTTCGGGCGACCACTTCTTGGGTCGGGCGGGGATTGCGAAATACCAAGCCGCATCGCGTACAGGAAACATTATCGGTGGCATAATCTTGGGAAAAATCGACGCGGTCGGCGAGCGCCGATTCCGGTACACGGCCGTTCTGATTGCGTCGCAGGCGTCGTTTATGAAACCGCGTCAGATATTCATGATGCGCCATCACCTCGCACGCCGAACACACAATGTGATAAGCCCCAGTCCCGCAAACCAGACATGGGACCGTATCGACCGGATCCGGCGTTGTGTTTCCCGTGCTGTGTGTTTTCACCAACATCAGCATGACGAACCGATTCGCTGGGAGATTGTTTGCACACCCATTCAAGTCCAGGCAAGAGCTAGGCCTTCCGGGAGCAAGTGTGAACACATTGGATTATCAATTCTGTAGAAGTTGCGGGCGAGCTTGCGAGCAGGAGGAGCGGCGCGGCTTGTCCCTCACAGGACAACCTATTCAAGCCTGCTCAAAGTCACAGGACTGGACTCCAATCGCAGAACCCTACCTGTAATCGCGCGGTGAAAAAGCAGTCGCTGAAAGGGTGACGAGAAGAAGCCGGGAGCCGACTATCAGTTCTTCCTTACCGTCGCTCGAATAAACGCTCCGAGCCGATTGAGGACGAGGTCGGGGATTTCGTGTCCGCCGCGAAACCCCACCCAGTCGACCACCAGGCCGGACTGTGTTAGTAAGTCCCGCAATCGCTCAGCCATTACAAACGAGAGGATTTCATCTTGTGTGCCATGGCTTTGCAGCACCGGTAAATTTTTCCGCTTCGGCATCAGCGGTTGCCATTCCTGTTTTGCCATCAAGGTCCCGGATAGCAGCACCAGGCCGGCGAAGGGGAAACTGGTGCGCAGCGCGACGTCGCAAGCCAACATGGCGCCCTGCGAAAATCCGCCGAGCACCGTCGTTTTCAAATTGGCTCCGAGCCGACGCTGGGCGTCGTCGAGCAATGCCAGCACGCGTTCGCGCGCGGGTGCGAGCCCTTTTGGAAGCTCGCTCGAGAGATCCCGCGGCCGGCCGGCAGCTCGATCCGTCTGAATGCGAGCCATGTCGACGAGCCACCAGGCCCGTGAATCGCCGCCCCCCAGATTCAGCGAGAGGGGGCCTTCCGGGAACAGAAACCGCGTTCCGATCGGCACATCGAGCCCGTCCGCGAGCGACACTAGATCATCCCCCGGTGCGCCGAAGCCATGCAGGAGAAGTACGATGGGACCAGAGCCGCCTCCCTTTCCATCAGTGCCACCGGTGATACGGACGCTCAGCCCGCCGAATCGATCAAGCCGCATGTCAGCAGTTTAAGTGGCCCGTGACAAAGACTCAACGGATGAATTGCTGATTAAAGGCGGGGTGAGGCAGGGCACTCCTAATCTCATTCCCCCGAAGGATTGGAGTCACACGTCCGTTCCGCACATTCATGACGAACAACTCACGACGAGATGGTTTCCGGAATCAGGGGGTGCCGAGGCATAGGAATCCATGCCTGGCTGCTCAGCATACGGATCGCGTAGCAGCGCTAATAACAGATCAATTTCTGAGAAGTCCTTCTGCTGGGCTTTCTCGATCGCCGCTTGGGCAATGTGGTTGCGTAGGATGTACTTCGGATTGACCTGATTCATCCGCCGTCTGCGCTCCTCGTCTCGACTCCTCTCAGCCCCCAAGCGCTCGGCATATTGCTGGGCCCACAGATCGAATGAATTCCACCAGTCCAGAAGTGAGTCTCGCAGGGGTCCATTCCTAGCGCCCGGCGCTGAAGAAAAGTCGCCAAGCTTGCGAAAGAAGATCGGATAATCCACTTTGCTCATCTGCATGAGACCAAGTAGGTGTGCGATGAGCTTCTCATCCTCCGGCCGGTCATCGTGAAGTCCCAGCTTGGCCCGCATCAGTTCGAGATACCGCCTGTTGAGAGTCGGTTCGTAGGTGTCGAGGGCGGTTCTGAGTTCCTCCTGAGGAGCCAGTGGAAGGAGTGCTTGAGCGAGGCAACTCAAGTTCCAGAGGCCGATATAGGGCTGCCGACCGAACGCGTAGCGCCCGTTATGATCGGAGTGATTGCAAATAAAGTCGGGATGGTACTGTTCTATGAAGCCGAATGGCCCATAGTCGAGCGTAACTCCTGCAATCGACATGTTGTCGGTATTCAGGACCCCATGGGCCCACCCGACCGCTTGCCATTTGGCGATCAGATGCGCGGTTCGCGTGACCACTTCGTGAAAGAACTGCACATACTTGTCCGTCGCGGCGGACAGATGGGGATAGCGCTGCTCGATAACATAGTCCGCCAACACCTTGAGATGTTCATGCTGTTTCCGATAATAGAACACCTCAAACGTCCCGAAGCGGACGTGCGATGGCGCCATCCGGAGTAACATCGCTCCGGTTTCGATCTGCTCTCGATACACCTTATCATCGCTGCCGACGATGCAGAGCGCGCGGGTGGTCGGAATGCCGAGCCCATGCATCGCTTCGCTGCAGAGATACTCACGGATGGTCGAACGGAGGACCGCCCGCCCGTCGCCGTCGCGGGAGAAGGGTGTTTGCCCTGCTCCTTTCAGATGAAGATCCCACTTCTCGTCACGACTGTTTCGCACCTCACCTAACAAGATCGCCCGCCCGTCGCCGAGTTGCGGCACATACACGCCAAACTGATGGCCGGAATAGAGCATGGCGAGCGGTTCCATGCCGGGCACCAACAAGGTACCGCCGAAGATGCCGGCAAACTCTGGCCGCGTGAACTGTTCCGGATCGAGATCGATCAACTCCGCCGCTGCTCGATTCGCATGGACCAGATACGGTGGTAAGCTGAATGGGGTCGGGTTGAGCTTGGCGTAGAAGGCTTCGGGAAGACGCGCGTAGGTATTGTCGAACGAGAGGGTTTCGAGCGAGCGTGTGTTCATGCGGGAG
>JBQTHT010000019.1:0-4633 GCA_052389595.1 Nitrospiraceae bacterium | reverse complement strand
TTAAGTATCGCCCGGCGTCACAGATAAGGCCCACGGCCACCTGAACAACACGTGTCTGGCTTGCCATGGTCATGGACGATCCGAGTCGAAGGGATAGGTCTTGCACAAGTCTTTCATCGGACAAAGCAAGCAATACGGATCGCGGGCCGTGCAGACCATCGCGCCCAAGTCCATCAAGGCCTGATTGAAATCGTATCCCCTGCCTTTGGGAATCAGCTCTTCCGACAAGGCCCACAATCGGACTTTTTGAATCTTGGGATCACCGGAGCCGACAAATACCCGATGGAGTACTCGCATGACGTTCGTGTCAAGAATCGGCGCATCTTCATTGAAAGCAAAAGACCGAATGGCTCCGGCCGTATAACGCCCGATGCCTTTGAATGACATCAATTTTTCCGATTCCTTCGGCAGAGTTCCACCGTAACGGGCCATGGTTTCGCAGGCAATGCCGTGCAAACGATGGGGACGGATGTTGTATCCCAACGGATACCAGGTCTTCCTGACTTCTTCCACCGGCGCTTCCGCAAGATTCTGAAAGCTGGGATATCGCTCTAGAAATTCATGATATTTCGGAATCACCCGATCCACTTGGGTTTGCTGGAGCATAACTTCCGACACCAGAATCTTATACGGGTCGGATGTCTTGCGCCAAGGGAGGTCTCGTCCATATTCGGCGTACCACTTCAACAGTCGCTGATGGAAACGACGTTTGGAGGAGGCTGTAACGGGAATGACGGGAGAAGGACGAAACTTCGATGCCCTGCGAGAGGAAGCTTGTTTTAGTAACCTGGGCCGACGGGGCATTGGACAAACCGTGAGGCAATTGTAGAAGTCCAAAAGAGGAAATGCAAACTTGCTTTCCCCGCAAGTCCTCCGTATGCTCAGCCCGGTTGACACACATATTGATCGTCAACTGAGGCGCGTCGCATGAAGGTGTCCGATCTCTCACTGGATGAACTCAAAGAATTGATTCAAGGGATCATGGACGAACGGTTGCGCGAACTCCTGGGAGATCCGGATCTCGGCGGCGAACTCGGGGAACAGGTGAGAGCCCGGCTCAAAGCCTCGCTCACCACGACCGAACGGGTGAGCGGAGACGAATTGGCCGAAAAGCTCGGCCTCAGGTGGTAGCTGCGTATGGCCTGGTATCGATTAGCCTTCCGGCCCGAAGTGGTCACCGATCTCGCGACCCTCGATAAAGGGATCGCTCAACGTCTCTTTGACAAGACCAAATGGCTGGCATCCAACGTGGAAAATCTGCGCCACGAATCGTTGGCGCCGGAGCTGCCCAGTTTGTCAAAATACTCCGTCGGCGATTGGCGCATCTTTTATTCGATCGATCGCGACGCCGGCATGGTCGATATTCACTGTATCGCGTTGCGCGAGGACGTCCTGAGACAGTCATGATTGCCGACAAGAACTGGAAGGGTTCAACTTTCTGCATCCGGAGTGGCGCGAAGATTTCCTACCGCTTCCTACTCGAACTGGTACCCCCACCTTCTGAACGCTCTGGGGGTGGCAGAGTGCCGACGTGCAGAGCAAAACTTCCTCGGCCCAAGTCGTCAACGTACCGCCTGAGGGCTTCACGGATGACAGGAAAAGCAATCTCACTCCAAGGGATTGCGTCGCGCTGAAAAAGCCGGACGTCCAGGCTTTCGACTCCAGCCTTAAATTCACATCGGCTCATTCTCCCACGGAATATCAGATACACTTGGCTGATATGCGGAAGGCTGAACATGGCGTACAGGGAGATAATCTGCACATCTGCGTGGGCCTCTTCAACGGTTTCGCGGATGGCAGCCTGTTCCGTGCTTTCTCCGATTTCCATGAAACCCGCGGGAAATGTCCATAATCCTAAACGGGGTTCGATAGCGCGGCGGCATAGTAAGATCTGATCCTGCCACTCAGGAATGCACCCGGCGACAATCTTGGGATTCTGATAGTGAATGGCCTGGCACATGTCGCAAACAAAGCGTGGCAGGTTGTCGCCGGTAGGGATCTTCTGCATGACAGGCGACCCACAGTGACTGCAAAACTTCATCGACACTCCCCACCAATCGGCTCCTGATGGATAGCACAAAAGACAGGTTTTTTGCACCTTGTCCCAGGGGACTCGAAGGAATGCTCGCTGAGGAGCTGAACGCTCTTGGCGTCGATACGGCCGCACCAGCTGCGGGAGGTGTCGGTTTCACAGGAACCATGGAGCAGTGCTATCGCGTGAATTTACACAGCCGCATCGCCAGCCGTGTCCAATGGCAAATCGCTCGCGGCAAGTACGGGACGGAGCAGGACCTCTATGACGCCGCCTGCGCCGTCCCTTGGCGGAACTACTTTGATCCCCGGCATACCATAAAGGTAAAGGTCAGCGCGCAGCATTGCTCTCTCAACAGTCTCGATTTTGTCACCCTCCGGATCAAGGATGCGGTTTGCGATCACTTTCGCGCCAACGGCCGGCAACGCCCCGCCATCGACACGCGGCGGCCGGATATCCGTATAGACGCCTTTTTGACAGACAAGGACTTTACCTTGTACCTGGACACCTCCGGCGAACCGCTGTTTAAGCGCGGCCTCAGACGAGGTCGGACCGAAGCCCCGCTCCGAGAGAATCTTGCCGCAGGAATTCTTCGCTTGGCAGGATGGAATCCAGAGCATACTCTTCTCGACCCCATGTGCGGCAGCGGGACTATCCTTATTGAGGCGGCGCTCATGGCGCTCAATATTCCGCCCGGTCGAGGCCGCGCCTTTGCTTTCGAAAAGCTGTCTCACTATGACCGGAATATGTGGATGCAGATTCAGCACGCAGGCCGCGACCAAGAACGTCGAAATCCACCGGCGCGCATTATCGGATGCGATCACCACCTGCCCGTCGTTCAACTGGCAGCCGCCGGGCTAAGAGAAGCCGGCCTCGCAAACATAGTCCATCTGAAGCAAGCCGACATTCTTTCAATCGATCCACCGTCCGACACAGGCATCCTGGTCACCAATCCTCCTTATGGAGTGCGAATGGGAGAACGCGCCCGCCTGGCCTCCTGGTATCCTCTCTTGGGAGATGCACTCAAGCAACACTTTGCCGGATGGACAGCCTACCTCCTTACCGGCGACCTGCGCCTGCCGAAGCTGATCGGTCTGGCGCCTTCCCGACGCACGCCTCTTTTTAACGGCGGCATTGAATGTCGCCTGTTCGAGTTCAGGCTTGTCACGGGCAGTTTGCGCGGAAGACACAGAATACTCGGTAGAGCGGGAGCACCAGGAGCAGAACGATAGAATATATGTTAGGGTACATCTGCTAGGCGCCGGAACACGGGAATGGTGAAATGGTACGCGGTGCGACAACGCTTGTCGTCCTCAGCGATCGAGCCCTGCGCGGATTCCGCGATGCCGCCTCAAAGGACTACGATGTCCAGAGCGCTCGGCTTCATCGCCCTGTTGTGGTTCATCTCCGCCGCTGCTTGTAGTGTCCAAGAAACCCGTTCCCTCCCTCCTCCTAATCTTTTACGTCAAACCATCGTCGCCAGAGTACAGCAGCAGATTCAAGCCGAGACCGAACGCCATTTGTCGGTTGAAGAAACGGCGCTGCTCAAAGCCCTATCGAGTTCTGACACCGTTGCCGCTGATTTCAAACGCCGCCTTGCCCTTCAGAGTCTCACAAAGCCGTGGGCCGGTATGGAGGCAATCGAGAGTCACGCCATGCTGATTGCCGAAATGGCGGCGGAGAGCGAACAACAGCTTCCGGCATTGATAGATCTGCTCGAGGCAGGAATGGATCGCACGGCGGAGTTTTTCAAGCCTCCGACATTTCCTCCAGGCACCCAAGCTGAGGAATTGACCATGTTTCTTACCGAGGTGCTCGAGCAAGCCTACCAATTACGGGAGAAGGCGTTGCGCAGTCTCGATCAGGATGAACGTCAGTTTCTCTATGATCACGCGGCCGCGATCGCTCAAAACTTTACCCCTCATGTGGGAGTCCTGAATGACGCCACCACCCCCATGGTCAAAGCAGATCGTCGGTTTGTCCAGCTTGTCGCGGAAAAGGTGGACTATGCCGCCTTGATCGCATCCGCGCAAACGCTCGCCCGCCTGGCGAACCACAGTTGGTTGCGTCAACTTACCCTGGCTTTCCAAAACCGCACTCCCCTATCCACGCGCCCGAAAGGAGTTACCGGGGACGTCCTCCTGGCTCGGCAGACCTCCTATGGCACCATCATCATCGGCGGTTCCGGTCCCAATACCTATGACTTGGACCACCGAGTCAGTCTCGTCATCGATCTTGGCGGGGACGACACCTATCGAGGCGCCATCGCGGCTGCAGCGGATCTGGACCAAGCCAACAGCGTCGTCATCGACCTCTCGGGCAACGACACCTACAACGCCGCACCGCTCGGACTAGCCACCGGTCGCTTAGGGGTGGGGCTGTTAGTGGATCAAGGCGGCGACGATGTCTATCAGTTGCCGCCGGGCGCCGGCGGGACAGGATTCGGTGGACTCGGAATTGTCCTGGACGAAGGCGGAAACGACCTATACATGGGCACCAGGTTTACTCAGGGCACTGCGGTGGGCGGACTGGGGTTGATTTTGGATGAAGGGGGGAACGATCGGTATACGAGCTACGGGTATGCCGTCGGGTTCGGCGGTC